>JBAUAY010000174.1:0-1906 GCA_049676235.1 Streptosporangiaceae bacterium | reverse complement strand
GAGGTGGAAGTGGGACCGCCGGGCAGCAGCCAGGTCGTTACGGTCAAGGTGGCCGACGCCGCAGATGGCCTCGCGGGCTTCGGAACGGCCACGGCAGAGTTCGCCGAGGCGGAAGCCGCCGCCCGGGCCCTGGGCTGGCCGGTGCGGGCCGTCTGCGAGGCCGCCGTCGCGCAGTACCGCGCCCAGGCAGCCGCCCCACGGTTACACCGCCACCAGGGCAACGGTTGATCAGCGGCCAGCCGTAGGCGGCGGCCGGCCCGCCTACCGCCGTATGCTCTCGTCACGCGACGGAAGGACGGAACCGAATCATGGTTCAGCGGGTGCCGTACACCGGCGGTGAGAAGGAAAGCCTGCAGGCCAGCTTGAACCGGCACCGGGACGCCGTGGTGTGGAAGCTGCAAGGGCTGGACGACGCGGAGCTGCGCCGGGCCATGCTGCCCTCGGGCAACACCCTGCTCGGCTTGGTCAAGCACCTGGCCACCTGGGAGTACATCTGGATCTGCCGGACCTTCGGGCACCCGACCGAGCAGCTGCCGATCGAGGAGGGCGATGACGACGCTGATGGTCGGATCGATCCTGGAGACAGCACCGCTGGCATCTTGGCCTTCTACAGCCGGTCCCGGGCGGCAGCCGACCAGGTGATCGGCGAAGTCGACCTCGACGAGGCTGGCACCACGATGTTCGGCGATACGGTCTCGCTGCGGTGGGCCGTGATCCACATCCTTGAAGACACCGCCCGGCATGCCGGGCACATCGACATCATGCGCGAGCTTATCGACGGCATGGTCGGCGATCACCAGCGTGACGGAAGCACAAGCTGATGATCTCTTCCGTGCCAGGCGGCTTCATGAACTTGAATCCGTACCCGTGTGCTGCTCGGTCGGGCGGCGGGACTGACCGAGGAGAAGCTGGCCGCCTCGGCGACGACCCGCTGTCGGCGGGGGTGTGTGTGCCCCGACGAGGCGGTGATCGTACGATACGCCCAGTGCTGCACCCGGATGGAGGTCATCGGCGAGGCGCTGGCGCGCCCGTTCGTCTACCCAACGTGCCGGAGGGCTGAGAAATGGATTACGCCGACGCCGTCGCGACGTTTTGCGGCCCGCGCCCCGCGGGCACCCCGCTGCCGGAGGTGGTCCGCGCCGGCGGCCCCGCCCGCAGGCTGCGGGATGCGTGCGAGCCGCTCGCCATGCACGCGGTGTGGAATCGCCGCACCAATGAACGCTTGGCCGCCCTCGGCCTGGACTTTCTCACCGGCTACGTCGGCGGCCGTGCGGCGAGCCTGGGCGAGCCGTCGCCGCCGGTCGTCGCGGCGGCATTCGCCTGGTTCGAGCCGAACCTGCTGGCCGACTGGTACGAGGCGGCCCGGTCGACGGCGCCGCGGGAGCAGCTGCTGGCGGTCAGGGACACCGCCACCGCCGCCAGCCTGGCCGAGGTGCTCGCCGGGGACGATCCAACCGGGGTGGCCGACCAGCTCGCCGACGCCGCAGAGGGCGCCGACGGCACCGGGCGTCCGCTGTTCAGCGGCCTGCGCGGGCGCGGCCGACCCAGCGATCCCTTCCAGCGCTTGTGGTGGGCCTGCGACCTGGTGCGCGAGCACCGCGGCGACTCGCACGTCGCGGTGGTGAACGCGGCCGTGCTCGGGCCGGTCGAGATGAACGTACTCACCGAGTGTTGGCTCGGCATGCCGCAGCTGTCCTACACCGCCACCCGCGGCTGGTCGGAGGGGGCGATGCGTGCCGCGGTGGACGGGCTGGAAGCCCGCGGCTGGCTGCGGGATGGCGCCCTGACCGACGCGGGCGGCGCCGCCAGGGCCGACATCGAGGACCACACCGACGCCGCTGAGCAGGCGATCGTCGCCGCGCTGGGCGGCCGGCTGGACGAGGTGTGCGCCCGGCTGGACGGCTGG
>JBAUAY010000173.1:0-1642 GCA_049676235.1 Streptosporangiaceae bacterium | reverse complement strand
CGGTGGACTGGCGCTCGATGTCGGTCAGCTTCCTGACCTGCTCCACGTAGGCGCGCAGCTCGGGCAGGCGATCGGGGGCGCAGATCTGCTCGGCCAGCGGCGAGTCGGCCGCCACCACGAAGAACGTGGCGCCGTACAGCGTGTCGGGCCTGGTGGTGAAGACCGTGACCGGCTCGTCGCGGCCCTCCACGGTGAAGTGGACCTCGGCACCCTCCGAGCGTCCGATCCAGTTGCGCTGCATCAGCAGGACCCGGTCCGGCCAGCAGTCCTCGAGCTGCTCGGCGTCCTCGAGCAGCCGGTCCGCGTACTCGGTGATCTTGAAGTACCACTGGTTCAGCATCCGGCGCGCCACGTCGGCGCCGCAGCGCTCGCACTTCCCGGCAATGACCTGCTCGTTGGCCAGGACGGTCTGATCCACCGGGCACCAGTTCACGTAGCCGTCCCGGCGGTAGGCCAGGTCGCGCTCGTAGAACCGCAGGAACAGCCACTGATTCCAGCGGTAGTACGCGGGGTCGCAGGTCTGCAGCCGCCGGCTCCAGTCGAACGAGGTGGCGTACCGCCGGAACGAGGCGGCCTGGGTCTCGATGTTGGCGTAGGTCCAGTCGGCCGGGTGCGTGTTGTTCCTGATGGCGGCGTTCTCCGCGGGCAGGCCAAAGGCATCCCAGCCGATCGGGTGCAGCACGTTGCGGCCCCGCAGGAACCAGTAGCGCGCGAGGGCGTCCCCGATGGCGTACGCCTCGGCGTGGCCCATGTGCAGGTCACCCGACGGATAGGGGAACATGTCCACCAGGTAGAAGCGCTCCCGCAGATCGGCAGGATCCTCACTGGCGCGGAATGGGTCTAGCTCGGCCCACCGCGCCTGCCACTTCTCCTGGGCATCGCGGGGGTCATAGCGCTGCGCCAGGTCGGCGCCCTCGGCCGCTGTCATCGTTTCCTCACCATTGAATCGGTCCGGGCTCGTTACCCCTTAGGCGATTACCGCCTGCAATGAAAACGCCCCTCGAGACGAGGGGCAGCCACGCCAACGACGGTAAGTCGGCGCGGCTAGGTAAGAAGCAGCCGGACGGCACGCATGCGCAAAGGATAGCGCACCCTGCCGCGCGTCAGGCCGTCCTCTCCCGCACGGCCAGCGGCAAATGCCGGCCTGCCCGCCTAGCCGGTGCCAGGCCAGATAGCAATAAGGCCCGGCCGGTGCAAAGCGGGCCGGCCGGGCCGCCCGCGCCGACCGCCATCGAGGCAGGTAGCGGCGCGGGCCGAAGAACGACGGCCGTTCGGTAAATTAACCAGCCAGCACCCGGGGCTGCTCCCAGTCGGGCCGCAGCGGCATGCCGGACGTCCCGTCGGCGGCCAGCCGCACCCCCAGCACCTGGTGCAGTTCGATGTGGTTGCGGTCGAACCCGAGCCGCGAGCCGGCCATGTACAGCCGCCACACCCGGGCGGTGCCCTGGCCGACCTCCTTGACCGCCTCGGTCCAGTGCGCGTCCAGGTTGGCGCACCAGGCGGCCAGGGTCTTGGCGTAGTGCTCGCGCAGGTTCTCCTCGTGCCGCACCTCGAACCCGGCGTCGTGCATGAGCGAGATCAGGTAGCCGGGTCCCTCGAGTTCGCCGTCGGGGAAGACGTACCGGTTGATGAACCCGCGCTT
>JBAUAY010000172.1:0-10146 GCA_049676235.1 Streptosporangiaceae bacterium | reverse complement strand
CTCCTGTGCGTCCAGTAGGGATTGGTGGTTGATCGAATGAGTGGTTGACGACTGACTCGTAAGCTCGTCGTCGCTTGCCGGTGTGAGTCCGGTCCGGGTAGCTGTCAGGAGGCCCGGTAGCAGGCTGGCGGTTTCGTCTGGAAACGGGCGGGGCCGAAGCCCAGCGTCGAGCGCCCCGGTTCGGGGGCGTGCAACTGTGCGGTCCGTAACGTGAAGTGAAGCCTGCCGCGTCGTTAACCGACCTCGCCGGATGGCGGGGACGAGGGGATGCCGAGCCCGGAGGAGAAGGGCGAAGGCCATGGAAGCGGTGAAGATCCTGAAGGTGCAGCCGTGACGGATCCTCCGGCGTAAGGGGCGCGGAACGTACAGATAGTGGCGGCGGGAACTGGAGAGGCCCTCCCCGGCCCACCCGGCTGCGGAGTCTGGGTGGAGCGTCGCGACCTATAACCGGTGATGAGCCGGGAAATGGGAGCGGGCCGGGTGGGCGTCGGAGGGGGTCGTAGTACCGCTTGAGCCGACCGGACAACATAACCGGCGGCGAGGGAAGGACCCCTGCTTCGTCGATGCGTGCTGGTGTAGATGGAGGTGCCCGGTGAGTGCCGATTCGTCGGCTAGTCCCGCCGACAGCCGAAGTTCTCGGCTGGATGAGGTGCGTGCCCTGCAGCACACGCTGTACCGGACGGCCAAGGCCGATCCCGGACGTCGATTCCATGCGCTGTGGGACAAGGTCTTCCGCAGGGACGTCCTGTGGCGTGGGTGGGTGGTGGTGCGTGCTAACAACGGCGCACCCGGCATTGACAAGATCACCCTGGACCAGATCGAACGCGAGTACGGAGCGTTCCGGCTCGTTGACGAACTGGCCGCCGAGCTGAAAGAGGGCAGGTACCGGCCTTTGCCGGCGCGCGGGGTGATGATCCCCAAGCCGGGCCTGAAGGACGAGTACCGGCCGCTTGCGATCTCGGCGGTCCGGGACCGGATCGTGCAGGCCGCCTTGAAGATCGTGCTTGAGCCGGTTTTCGAGGCGGATTTCCTGCCGTGCAGTTTCGGGTTCCGCCCGAGACGGTCGGCGCACGACGCCCTCCAAGTCGTCATCGATGAGGCTTGGCGGGGCCGCCGGTGGGTGGTTGAGACGGACATCGCTAGCTGCTTTACGGCGATTCCGCACGAGAAGTTGATGCAAGCGATCGAGGAACGCGTCGTCGACCAGTCCGTCCTGAAGCTCCTGCGGCAGATCCTGCGCGCCGGGGTCATGCAGGAAGGGCAGGTCCGGCGGGAGGTGACCGGCGCCGCCCAGGGCGGTCCGATCAGCCCGCTGCTCTGCAACGTCTACCTGCACCGGCTGGACCGGGAATGGGATGTGCGGGAGCACGGGGTGCTCGTCCGGTTTGCCGACGACCTGCTGGTGATGTGCAGGACCCGGCAGCAGGCCGAAGCCGCGCTCGCGCGGCTCCGTCAGGTGCTGGCCGAACTCGGCCTGGAGCCGAAGGAAGCTAAGACCCGCATCGTGCACCTGGAGGAGGACGGCCCGGGGTTTGATTTCCTGGGCTTTCACCATCAGATGGTGCGGTCGAAGGGATGGCAGACCGGCAGGGGCACGTTGTTCCTCGCCCGCTGGCCCGCAGACAAGGCAATGCGGCACGCCCGCGACCGCATCCGTGAACTTACGGTCCGGTCCCGGCTGCTGCTGCCGCCCGAGGTGGTGGTGCAGGACATCAACATGTTCCTGCGCGGATGGGTGGCCTACTTCAGGTACGGTCACTCCGCCGCCCGCCTCGCCAAGATCAGGGATTATGCGATACTCCGGCTGGCGATCTTCATCGGGAAGCGGCACAAACGTGGACGGCGCTTTGGCCTGCACGTGGTCGCCTACCTCTCGCCCGACCGGTGTGGCCTGGTCAGCATGTCTGGAGTCGTCGTCCCGCCCAGGGCGAACAAGCCCTGGCGGGAGAAACCGCATGCCGCCGGTGAACGGCGTCGGTGAGCCGGGTGCGGGAGAACCGCATGCCCGGTTCGAAGTGGCGGGAGCAGGAAAAGGAATGACCTGGCCAAGGTCACCAGGCGTGGCACAGCCGCCCGGGAAACCGGCGGAAGAAAGGCCCTGGGCCCTACCGTCAGACATCATCACCTCGCCTGCTCCCGACCCGACTCACGTGCCGGGAACGGGATGAGCGCGGCGAGGGCCTGCTCCACCACCGCGAGCGAGTAAGCGGTCAGGGTGTCCTCGGCGGGGACCGCGGTGAGCAGGACCGGGTCTCCGGGGAGGAGCCCGCAGCGGTGCCGCAGCGCCGCGGGGATCGGGATGCAGGACCGGGGCGGCAGGGTGACCAGGCCGGACGGGTCGCGGCGGATGACCACCACGCCTGCCTCGGCGGTCAGGGTCAGCCGGTCCCCGCCGCGCCAGCCCAGCACGCCGGTGACCGTCCGGTCGGCCACGCGGCCGGAGCGGTCGACGTGGGCGAGCCCGTACACCACATCCCGGCCAAGCGCCGGCGGACGGCTCAGTGCGGACGGGACCGCGAGCGGCAGGGTCCGGGCAGCGGCAGGCGCGCGGGCGGGCCGGGGCGCGGCAGACGAGGGGATGACGGGGGCGATCAGCGTGCCGGTCACGGCTGCCTCCCGGGGCGGGAGGCGGGACCGGTCAGCGCCAGGGGAAGGCCAAAGGCACCAGCCGGGCCGTCCGCGTGTTCAAGCCATACTTGAAAGCTGGTGACACAGCACCACTCTGGGTGTCCGAGGGGGGACTTGAACCCCCATGCCCTATGCGGGCACTAGCACCTCAAGCTAGCGCGTCTGCCTATTCCGCCACCCGGACGCGCGATGCGGGGGTACGCATCGGCTGGCTTACCTTAGCAAACCGTACGGCCTCAGGCGAGTGCGCAGGCCACCGAATCTTGGCCCGATCCCCGGGGGGCTGGCGCAGGCGGCGACACGGGTCCACGAGCGAAAGACCCGGGTGCGACGATAGGACGGTGACAGCGAACCAAGTGACCGCGCAGGACGAGGTTGTGGACATCTGCCGTGACCTGGTCAGGATCGATACGTCGAATCCTGGCGACCACTCGGGGCCTGGTGAGCGGCTGGCCGCCGAGCATGTGGCCGGGCTCCTGGCCGAGATGGGGCTCGAGCCGGTGGTCCTGGAATCGCATCCCAAGCGCACCAGCGTGGTGGCCAGAATCGACGGCCAGAATCGCGATCGGCCGGGGCTGCTGGTGCACGGGCACCTCGACGTGGTGCCGGCTAATGCACCGGACTGGCGGCACGACCCCTTCTCCGGGGAGATCGCGGATGGCTGCGTTTGGGGCCGCGGCGCGATCGACATGAAGGATATGGACGCGATGATGCTCGCGGTGGTGCGCCAGCGGCTGCGCGAAAACCGCCCGCCGGCCCGCGACATCGTGCTCACGTTCACCGCCGACGAGGAAGCCGGGGGTACCTGGGGCGCCCGCTGGCTGGTCGACAACCATCCGAGCCTGTACGAAGGTGTCACCGAGGCGGTCGGCGAGGTCGGCGGCTTCAGCATGACCCTCGGCAGCCAGCGGCTCTATCTGCTGCAGACCGCGGAGAAGGGCATGGCCTGGCTGCGGCTGACCGCGCGGGGCACGGCCGGCCACGGCTCGATGGTGCAGCCGGACAACGCGGTCACCGAACTGGCGGAGGCGATCGGCAGGCTGGGGCGGCACGAATGGCCGACCCGGCTTATCCCATCTGTCCAGGCTTTCCTGGAAGGTGTCTGCCGGGCCCTCGACATCGAATTTATCCCGAACGATCCTACCCAGGCACTCGGCAAAATCGGCGCAGTGTCGCGTATCATCGGCGCCACGCTGAGGAATACGGTAAATCCGACAGTTCTCCGCGCTGGATATAAAGTCAACGTCGTCCCGCAGACCGCGACCGCGGAAGTCGACGGTCGTTTCCTTCCTGGTTACGAGGACGAGTTCTTCGCCGAGCTCGACCGGGTGCTCGGGCCGGGCGTGACCCGCGAGTTCATCCATACCGACATCGCGGTGGAAACCACCCCGGACGGCGACCTGTACGACGCGATGACCGGCGCGATCCTGGCCGAGGACCCCGGCGCGCAGGTGATCCCCTACTGCCTGTCGGCCGGCACGGACGCCAAGTCGTTCAGTCGGCTCGGCCTGCGCTGCTTTGGTTTTACCCCGCTGCGGCTGCCGCCAGATCTGGACTTTTCCGGAATGTTCCACGGCGTCGACGAACGGGTCCCTGTCGACGGACTACGGTTCGGAGTTCGCGTCCTGGACGGGTTCCTCGATCGCTGTTAGCTCTTATAGCCAAGGCCAGCGCGCCGTGAGTACTCCTTGTGACATCAAGATCACGGTTTGTGCTCATAGTGGCGGCTCGCCGTCACCCCGCCGGAATAGCGGACACGCATCTGATCGCTATAAATAAGGTCCGGGTTGCGGCGGATCAGCCGGGTCGCGGGACGGGCTCGGCAGCCGGTAGAGCTCAGAATGTCCGGACTGGGCGTATGATGCGCCTTCGGAGGGTAGCCTTCCTGCTGCCGTCGGCGTTGAGCAAGAGCCTGGACAGTTCCCAGTCTCCGTACTCGGCGTGGTCGGTCAGGATCCGCCGCGCGGCGTCGCGAGCGTCGCGAGACGTTCCGCGTGGCAGGTACACGACCAGGTAGGCATACTCGGCCATCGGTCCTATTGTGCTCAAGTTCACCGGCGATTCAACCCGCGGTCGCAAAATCTGCGGCGTAATCCGGCGAACCTGGGGGAACACACCGAACCGGGTCGATGGTTGCAGCTGCAGGGCGGCGTGTGACCACGGGTACCGTGAGACGGTCACGACGCGGATGCGAGGACGGGAAGAGAGTGCCAGCAAGGACAGACAGGGCGAAGACGAAGGCGGCAGCCACCGCCAGGGCCGCCCGGGCCAAGAGCAGCGGGAGCAGCACGGCTGGGACCGCCAGGGCCAAGGCCGCGGCGGGTGATGGTCATGGCACCAAGCTGGTCATCGTCGAATCCCCGTCCAAGGCCCGGACGATCGCCGGGTACCTCGGCCAGGGCTACGTGGTCGAGTCCAGCGTCGGCCACATCCGCGACATGCCCGACAGCGCGGCCGAGATCCCGGCCAAGTACAAGGGTGAGCCGTGGGCCAGGCTCGGGGTCAACGTAGACGACAACTTCGAGCCGCTGTTCGTCGTGCACAGCGACAAGCGGCAGCAGGTCTCCAAGCTCAAGAGCCTGCTCAAGGACGCCGACGAACTGCTGCTCGCGACGGACGAGGACCGCGAGGGCGAGGCCATCGCCTGGCACCTGCTCGAGGAGCTCAAGCCCAAGGTGCCCACCAGCCGGATGGTCTTCCACGAGATCACCCCGGAGGCGATCGCCCGGGCCATCGCCAACCCGCAGGAGCTCGACCAGGGCAAGGTTGACGCCTACCAGGCGCGCCGCGTGCTTGACCGGCTGTACGGGTACGAGGTCTCGCCCGTGCTGTGGAAGAAGGTCATGCCCAAGCTGTCCGCCGGGCGGGTGCAGTCGGTTGCCACCCGGCTGGTGGTCGACCGGGAACGCGAGCGGATCGCGTTCCGCGCGGCCGCCTACTCCGACCTCGAGGCCGAGTTCGCGACTAAGGACCACGGCCAGCCTGGCCGCGAAAATGGGCAGAGCGACGAGCCCACCTCGTTCACCGCGAACCTCGTCACCGTCGACGGCCGCCGGGTCGCCCAGGGCCGCGACTTCACCTCCGTCGGCGAGTTGCGCGCAAACAGCGCCGACGTCCTGCACCTCGACGCCGCCGCCGCGGCCGCCCTGGCCGAGCGGCTGGACGGCGCGGCCTTCTCGGTCGCCAGCGTGGAGCGCAAGCCCTACCGGCGCTCGCCGTACGCGCCGTTCCGCACCACCACGCTGCAGCAGGAGGCCTCCCGCAAGCTCGGCTTCTCCGCCAAGCACACGATGTCCGTCGCGCAGCGGCTGTACGAGAACGGCTACATCACCTATATGCGCACCGACTCCGTGACGCTGTCGCAGACCGCGATCAGCGCGGCCCGCAAGCAGGCGGCGGAGCTCTACGGCGCGAACTACGTCCCGGACGCCCCGCGTATCTACGCCAGCAAGGTGAAGAACGCCCAGGAGGCGCACGAGGCCATCCGGCCGGCCGGGGACAGCTTCCGCACCCCGCGCCAGGTCGCCAACGACCACCTGTCCTCCGACGAGCGCCGGCTGTACGAGCTGATCTGGCAGCGGACGGTGGCCTCGCAGATGAAGGACGCCACCGGCGAGTCGGTTTCGGTCCGGGTGGCGGGCACCTCGACCGCGAGTGAGCGCGCCGAGTTCGGCGCGACCGGCAAGGTCATCGGCTTCTACGGGTTCCTCAAGGCCTACGTCGAGGGCGCCGACGACCCCGACGCCGACCGCGACGACCGGGAGCGCAGGCTGCCGCCGCTGGCCGAAAGCGACCCGCTCGACGTGCTGCGGCTCGCCCCCGCCGAGCACTCCACCAGGCCCCCGGCCCGCTACACCGAGGCGTCGCTGGTCAAGGAGCTCGAGGACCGGGAGATCGGGCGGCCGTCCACCTACGCGACCATCCTCGGCACCATCTTGGACCGCGGCTACGTGTTCAAGAAGGGCACCGCGCTGGTTCCCTCGTTCCTCGCCTTCGCCGTTGTCACCCTGCTGGAACGGCACTTCGGCCAGCTGGTCGACTACGAGTTCACCGCGCGGATGGAGGACGTCCTCGACGAGATCTCCCGCGGCGAGGCCGAACGGGTGCCGTGGCTGCGCCGGTTCTACTTCGGCGACGGCGACGCCGGCGCTGCTAACCAGAGCCCGGGCTTGAAGTCCCTGGTCGGCGACATCAGCGATATCGACGCGCGGGATGTCAGCTCGTTCCCGCTGGCCGGCAGCGACATCGTGGTCCGGGTCGGCCGATACGGCCCCTACCTGGAGCGGGACGAGCAGCGGGTGAACGTCCCCGACAACATCGCGCCGGACGAGCTGACCGTGGAGAAAGCGGAAGAGCTATTCAATCAGCCGAACGGAGACGTGCTTCTCGGCACCGACCCCGACACCGGCCGCGAGGTGGTCGCCAAGGCCGGCCGGTTCGGTCCGTACGTGACCGAGCTACTCGGCGAAACTGTGCCAGCTTCATCTGGTCCGGCCTCGGCCAAGCCCCGCACCGCGTCGCTGCTGAAGTCGATGGCGCTGGATACGGTCACGCTGGATGACGCGCTGAAGCTGCTGACCCTGCCGCGGGTGCTCGGCGAGCTTGACGGCGAGCAGGTCACCCTGCAGAACGGCCGGTACGGGCCGTACGCGAAGAAGGGCTCGGACAGCCGGTCGCTGGAGTCAGAGGACCAGCTGTTCACCCTCACCCTGGCCGAGGCCAAGGAGCTCTTCGCCCAGCCCAAGGCCCACGGCCGCCGCACCGGCGCCGCGGCGCCGCCGCTGCGCGAGCTCGGCGAGGATCCCGCCACCGGCAAGCCGATGGTGATCAAGGACGGCAGGTTCGGGCCCTACGTGACCGACGGCGAGACCAACGCGTCGCTGCGCAAGGGCGACGAGATTGCCTCGATCACCGTCCAGCGAGGGGCCGAGTTGCTGGCTGACCGGCGCGCCGCGCCGCCATCGACCCGCCGCCGGAGCACGACGACGAAGAAGAAAGCTGCCACCCCGGCCCGTTCGGCATCAAAAAGATCTTGATCTTCTGGTGCCCCGGGCCGGTCGCACCCACGGACCGAGCCTAAAATCACGATCAAGGACTAACCCGTTATGCGGCTAGCAGTGCCGATACCCTTACGCCGTGAACTTCCGCGCCGCATCAGCTAAGGGCGGTGCCGACCGGGGGCAGCTCGGGCGGGGCGCCGCGCGGCGTAATCATGCCCGCGAGCCGGGCGTTCTTTCCATCAAGCCGTTCCGCCGACTGTGGATCGCGCTCTCCCTGTCCAGCCTCGGCGACTGGCTCAGCATCGTCGCGCTGACCGCGCTGGCGCCCTCGCTGGCCACCGGCGGCCTGGCGGCCAAGGGCTCGGCGGTCAGCGGCGTGTGGCTGGCGACGCTGCTGCCGGCGCTGCTGTTCGGGCCGCTGGCCGGGGCGCTGGCGGACCGGCTGGACCGCCGGATGACGATGATCGTCGGCGACGTGATCCGCGGCCTGCTGTTCCTATCGATCCCCCTGTTCCCGCACCTGACCTGGATCTACGTCGCCAAGTTCCTGGCCGGCGTGGCCAGCCAGTTCTGGAACCCGGCCACCGCCGCGTCGGTGCCGAACCTGGTGCCCAAGGACAAGCTGGAGCGGGCGAACCAGCTCAGCCTGCTCACCACGTACGGCACGGCGCCGCTCGCGGCCGGCCTGTTCAGCGTGCTGGCCCTGGTCAGCGAGGGGATCAGCCGGGTCACGCCGCTGTTCCACACCAGCAACGTCGACCTGGCCCTGTACTTCAACGCCGCCTCCTACTTCATCTCCGCGCTCACCGTCTACTTCATCCGCGAGATACCCAAGCGGGATGCCAGCGGGAAGATCGCCGTGCCGTCCGTCTTCAGGTCTATCTGGGAGGGCTGGCGGTTCATCGGGCAAACCCCGGTGGTGCGCGGCCTGGTGGTCGGGATGGTGGGCGCGTTCGCCGCGGCTGGCGTGGTGGTCGGCTTGGGCTTCACCTATATCACCTACACGCTGCACGGCGGCAGCGCAGGCTGGGGGCTGGTCTTCGCCGCGATCTTCGTCGGCATGGCGCTCGGCATGGGGCTCGGCACGAGGGTGCTCGGCAATTTCAGCCGCCGCCGGCTGTTCGGCCTGACGATCGCCGCCGCCGCGGTGCCGCTCGCGCTCATCGGCCTGGTCCCGGTGCTTGGCGCGGTCGTCTTGTTCGTGGTGCTGATCGGCGCGCTGTCCGGGATCGCGTACGCGACCGGCTTTACCATCGTCGGGCTGGAGGTGGACGACGACACCCGCGGCCGGGTCTTCGCCTTCTTCCAGTCCTCCATCCAGGTCATCCTGCTTACCGTCATCGCCATCGTGCCGCTCCTTTCGTACGCCCTGACCAAGGTGATCGCCGCCCTGAACGGGACCGGGAACGTCAAGATCGGCAACATCACCTACGCCTCGGCCGGGCAGAACGCGGTGATCTTGCTGGCCGCCGTGGTGGCGTTCCTGCTCGGGATGTGGGCCTACCGGCAGATGGACGACCGCAAGGGCGTGCCGCTGCGCGAGGACCTACTGGCGGCGATCCGGAGTGAGCCGGTCCCTCAGGTCCTCGAGCCCGTGCACTTGAATGGGAGCACTCCGCCGCCTGCCCCGGCCGGGCGGCTGATCGCGTTCGAGGGCGGCGAGGGCTCGGGCAAGACCACGCAGGCCAGGCTGATCGCCATCTGGCTGCGCGAGCTCGGCTACGACGTGGTGACCACGCACGAGCCCGGCGCGACCAAGATCGGGATGCGGCTGCGCGCGCTGCTGCTCGACACCGCCCATACCGGCATGTCGCCGCACGCCGAGGCGCTGATGTACGCGGCCGACCGCGCCGAGCACGTGGCCTCGGTCATCACGCCCGCCCTCAACCGGGGCGCGATCGTCATCACCGACCGGTACGTTGACTCCTCTCTCGCCTATCAGGGGGCGGGCCGGAACCTTCCGGTTGACGAGATCGCCAGGTTCAACTGGTGGGCGACCGGCGGACGCATCCCCGACCTCACCATCCTGCTCGACATGGACCCGATGGCCGGGCTGAGGCGCCGCACCCGGTCGGCGGACCGGCTGGAAGCCGAACCCGAGGCGTTCCACCTGCGGGTCCGGGCCGGCTTCCTCGCGCTGGCCCGCGCCGAGCCCGGCCGTTACCTGGTGCTCGACGCCGCCCGCCCGGCCCACGAGATCACCAGGGCCATCGAGGATCGGATCCGTGACCTGCTCCCCGACCCGGTGCCCCCCGTCGCTGAGGCGAGCACCGGGGACTTCCCGGCGATCAAAGAAGAGGTCCTGCGGGCGGGAGACACGTGAGCGGGCTGTTCGGGGACCTGCCGGGGCAGGATGCGGTGGTCGCGCAGCTGACCAAGGCCGCGGCCGCGGCGGCGGCTGTGCTGGCTGGCCAGCGGCCCGAGCCTGGCGCGATGACGCACGCCTGGCTGTTTACCGGCCCGCCCGGGTCGGCCGGTCCGTGGCGGCGCGGGCGTTCGCCGCCGCGCTGCTCTGCCC
>JBAUAY010000171.1:0-4697 GCA_049676235.1 Streptosporangiaceae bacterium | reverse complement strand
CTCCAGGTTGTGAGCGTTTCGAACATGAAATCGAGTACCTCTTTCGGGCGAGTGGCATTTGAGTGGCAAACGCCGAGTAGGACGGGTGCTTGCGACCAGGCGATTTGCTGCGGGATGGGCCGGGCGGAGCGACTCTTACCTGAGAACGGGTCCTGGGTTAGCTCGGCGCGGCGCACACAAGTAGAGCGACCTCATAGCGTGGGTCTACTAATGCCGTAACAGGTCACGTTTGCCCGGCTGCTGAGCACTGTCTGGGGGTGCCAATCCTGCAGACTGGGCCGGTGACGGAGCGTCTGCGGGTTCGTGAGATCGATGATGATGAGGGCCGACGGCTGGTGCGGATCGTGCGCCAGGACACGGGTCGGTGGTGACCTGGCGGCGGGCGCAGATGGTGCTGCTGTCCGCGCAGGGCATGGACGCCGCGGCGGTCGCAAAGGTGCGTTCACCAGCGAGGACCGCTCTTCCCATCACACAGGAGCATCGCCGCAGCTCAGAGGCTATGCAGACTATTGGCACCGCACGCTTTTGACGGTTCCGCCCGCCGCGTCGCTGGCCACGTATCCTGATTCCGAGATCACTGCTGCCGGGGGGAGGGTCAGGCATCAACACCCTGATAGGCGAGATCGCCGCTTTCGTTGTCGCCGTCGGCACCCTCGTCGCCACTGGGGTGTTCGCGGTCAGGCGCGGCTCACCCTCGAAAGCTTTCCTGGAGTGGGTCCGGGGCAGGCGTGTGCATTCACGGCGGAGGCGGCTGGCGCAGCGTGCGGGTTCGGTGCAGGGTGGCGATCGGCAGGGGAGACGGGGGCCGCGGCCGCAGCGTGGGAGTGGGCGACCGCGGCAGGGTAAGCGGGGGGCGGTGGTGTTGTCGACGTCGGCGACGGTGACGTTCGCGGCCGAGCGGGCCGAGGCCGATATCGATGCGGTGTTCGCGTCGCTGGATGCCGATCTGGTGGGGCTGATGCCGGTCAAGCAGAAGGTGGCCGAGGTCGCGGCGCTGCTGCTGGTCGACCGGGCGCGGCAGAAGTTCGGGCTGACCGCGCCGCGGCCGAACCTGCACATGTGCTTCACCGGCCCGCCCGGGACCGGCAAGACCACCGTGGCGCTGCGGATGGCCGAACTACTGCACCGGCTGGGCTATCTCGAGCGGGGGCAGCTGGTGCACGCCATGCGCGACGACCTGGTGGGTGAGTACATCGGGCAGACCGCACCGAAGACCAAGCGGGTGCTGGACAAGGCGATGGGCGGGGTGCTGTTCATCGACGAGGCCTACTACCTGTACCGCGCCACCGACTCCAAGGACTACGGCCAGGAAGCGATCGACATCTTGCTGCAGGTGATGGAGAACGACCGCGACAAGCTGGTGGTCATCCTGGCCGGCTACAAGGACCGGATGGACGAGTTCTTCGGCTCCAATCCCGGCATGAGCTCCCGGATCGCCCACCACGTCGACTTCGCTGCCTACGGCGTCGATGACCTGACCACCATCGGCAAGCTCATGCTGGGCCAGGCCCGCTACTACCTCTCCCCCAGCGCCGAACGGGCCTTCCGCCACTACCTCACCGGCAAAATGGCCCAGCCCTGGTTCGCCAACGCCCGCAGCGTCCGCAACGAACTCGAACGCGCCCGCCTCGCCCACGCCCACCGCCTCGCCTCCGACCTGCACCGCCACTGGACCCGCGACGACCTCATGCGCCTCGAGCCCACCGACATCCTCACCACCCTCCCCGACATGCAGCCCGAACGGTCTGTCAGCTAAACGGAGCGTCCGATCGTCTGTGTAAGTGATCGTGGCGGTCATGGCGTTGGGATTCGCCCGTCGAAGTAGATCGTGAACGCCTGCAAGGCCTGTTTCGTGCGCCGTGAGGCTAAGGCAGCCCGGTGGGCCGCCCGCCGGGGTCATCGAGGAATTCGCTGAGGGCCCGGTAATAGGGCGCGATCGTGGTCGTATCCGCGTACTCGTCCGCGCCGTGCTGGCCATCCCCGCCGATTCCGAAAGCGACCGCGTCGACGCCCCGCTGGTAGTAGAAGCGCGCGTCGCCCGCGCCATGCTTGCGCAGGAAGCCGCCGCGGTAACCCTGGTCGCGCGCGGCCTGCTGCAGGCTGCGTACCTCGGGGCGATTCTGGTCGGCCCGGTGCGGCGGATCGGCGTAATCGACAACGGGCGTGACGCCGGGCTCGCAGAAGCCCGCCAGGTAGGCGGCGATCTCATCGGCGGACTTGCCGTTAAAGTCCGCATCCTCGGGCGGGAACCGGATGTCAAGCCAGGCCTCGGCCAGCTCGGGAATCTGGTTGCGAGCGGTGTTCGGGGTCTCGATTCGCGCCAGGTTGACGGTGGTCCGCCAGGCCTCTTCGGTAACGACCGGGTACCTGGCCAGGACGTTGTCTACGCTGCGCTGCAGCTTGACCAGGGCGTTATCGCCAAGCCACTGGTACGCGCTGTGCGCGCCGTGACCAGTGGCCCGGAGGGTGGCGCTGATGATTCCCTTGGACTCGGTCACAATTTCCAGTCCGCTGTGCTCGCCGATGATGACGAACTCGCCGCGTACGCCCTGCTCAAGCTGATGGAGCGTACCGTCCCGCCCGCCGACCTCCTCGTCGGTGACGAGCTGCAGCGCGATCGGGTACGGCAGGCGGCCGGCCAGCTCGCGGAAAACCTGGGTCAGGGCGAGCGCCGATAGCTTCATGTCCTGAGCGCCCCGCGCGTACAGCCGGTCACCCTCCCGGCGCGGCTGGAACTGGTGTGGCGATGCCGGCACGACGTCGAGGTGAGCGTTGAGGATGACCCGGAAGTTCGATCGCTGCGCACCGTGATAGACCAGCGCGCTGGGCTTGCTGTTGGATTCGAATCGCTCCACCGTGAAACCGGGGCCCGCGAAGCCGAGCACGAGGTCGAGTGCCCGGCTGAGGTCATCGGGCCGGTCGTAGGTCGATGGCACAGCGAGCAGCTCGCGGGCCACGGTGAAGAACGCCTCGGTATCCATCGCATCATCCTGCCTGCTGCGACGCGCCACTTCAGCCGCCGCCGGCACGCACTGGCGAGTACGTGAGCCGGCTACCGCTTCGGTCTGAGGACTTCTCAGCAACCGGACAGCTACGACTGGGCCGGGCACTGGCTGCGCGCCGATCCGGCAGCACGGGACACTCGCCCGCGCGCAGCCGGGCGAGCGGATCTCAAGCGAGCATCTCGACCGGGCCGACCGGAAGGTCTGCCTGTCGCATGCGACGGCTGGATACCGGCCAGCCTCAGCCTGCGTAAAGATGGAGCCTGGCGGCGAAGCGTTCCGCCATTTCTACGGTCTTCGACCGCTCCCGGTGGCGGACAATCACCATGCCGTCAGAGATGCTCACCGCCCGCCAGTCGCGTCTCGGCGCGCCGACCGGGAGCAGGTCAACCGCGACGACGTGCTCTCCGTACTCGGCCAGCAGGTCGTCGAGACCCTCGTATCCCGTGATCCGGCCAGCACCCTTGGCCCGCTTGAAGATGCTCGCGGCGTTGTAACGCCGCTCGATCGGCTGTGAGATCCGCCCGTGCGTGATGGCCTCGGCCCAGGCCGAGAAAAGGTCGGCGTCGGTGGCGTAGTTCATGAGGTCGACCTGGCGGCCGCCGGGTGGCCGGGCCGCGATCTCGCCGAACACCACCTCACCGTCGGGCTTGCGGTACCACTCCATGTGAGTGAACCCGTCGCGGAAGCCGAGCACCTGCAGGACGGCAGCGCCGAGCGCCCGGCCGCCCTGAAGATCGGGTGCGTCCAGGTCGCGCAGCGCGACATCTATAGGGCTGATCCACTCGTGCATTTTGGTGAGCAGCGGGCGCGGAAGGTACCAGCAGATGTTCTCGAACAGCACCCGCCCGTCCGCGCAGATGGTGTCGTAGGTGTACTCCTCGGCATCGACGAATTCCTCGACGCTGACCTGCGGCACATGCCGGAGCATCGGCAGGATGGCGTCGAGGTCGGCCGCTGAGTCGGCCCGGTAGGTGTCAGCCGAGCCGGCGCCGGCGATCGGCTTGACGATGAGCGGGAAGCCGAGGCGCTTCGCGGCCGCCCACACGCCCGCGACTGTCCCAGTGGCATCGTGACGCGGCGTACGGAGGCCTGCGGCATCGAGTAGCTGCTTCATCCGCTCCTTGTCGCGGAACGGCACCGTCTGGGCCACGGTTAGCCCAGGCAGGTCAAGCTCCTCGCGCAGCCGCGCGGCGCGAATCATGTAGGGCTCCCACAGGCACTCCACCCGGTCGACGCGCACCTGACGGGCCAGCTCGCGCACGGTCGCCGCGACAGCATCCTCGGCAGCCAGGGAGCCAACAGGAATGTAGTGTGCGAGCGCATCCCGGGCGATGGCCGGCACGGCGGGGGGCGGCTGGTCGCCCACCCCGATGACGGAGGCTCCGGCGGCCGCGAGACCCCGGGTGAAGAACGCCATCTGGGCCGGGTAGCCAGGGGAGATCATGAGGACGTTCATCGTGGTCAGCCGAGCTCGACCTGCACGCCGGTGACCAGCCGCCGCATCGCGTCGGTAACGACGGCGGTGTCACGGTGCCGGACGATGATGTAGCCGTCCCCCTCGTAGCTTCCCGAGGACACCTGGCCCGGCTCCGGCAGGCGTGATTCAACGACGACCGAGCTTATCCCGGGCGGCAGCCCGTCGAGGCCGTGTACCGCCCGGACGTGCCCCGTTCCCTGTCCGCGCAGGAACAC
>JBAUAY010000170.1:0-6375 GCA_049676235.1 Streptosporangiaceae bacterium | reverse complement strand
CCGGCCGCTTCCTCCGGCAACGGTTACGGCTACTGAGGCAGCCAGGCATCCCGGTCCGCTGGCTCCGTTCGTTCGGGTGGTGCCAGCGGACCGGGCCCGGACACGCTGAGGCCTAGGGCAGGTAGACATGACACGCAGGAGCAGGCATGTGGCTGGCCTGGCGGCCGCCGGTGCGGCGCTGGCGGCGGTGACCGCCGCCGGATGGGCCGAACGGACTACGGTGACAGCGTCGTTTACGCTGCTTGCTCATCTGCACTGGCTCTGGATCCCGGCCGCTCTGCTGCTCGAATCCGCGTCCATGGCCGCCTTCGCGATCATGCTGCGCAGGCTGCTGGCGGCCGGCGGCGCCCGCGTGGGCGTCCGGCCGATGCTGGCCACCGCCTATGCGGCCAACGCAGTGTCGGTCTCGGTTCCGCTGGCCGGACCCGCACTGGCCACGGCCTTCACTTTTCGCCGCTTCACCCGGCAGGGCGCTGATGCCCCGCTGGCCAGCTGGTCGCTGCTGGCCGGCGGTGTGACCTCCTCTGCCGCGGCGGCTCTTATCGTGGTCGGCGGCGGGCTCGCGACGGGGAACATCGTGGTCACAGCGGTCACCGTTCCCGGCGGCGTGCTCGCTGTAGCCGTCCTGGTCGCGGCGATCGTGGCCGTGCGCCGACCGCGGCTGCGCGGCGCGCTCGAGCGGCCAGCCGGATGGACGCTACGGCAGGGATCCCGGATGCTGCGTCGGCCTGTCGCCGAGCCCGGCCAGACCATCCAGGCCTGGGCGCAGCGACTGGGTTCACTCCAGCTTTCCCCGGCCGGCTGGACGACGGCGACCGGCCTGGCCCTGGCCAACTGGCTCGCCGACGCGGCGGTCCTCGCCGTCAGCATCCGCGCCACCGGCGCCACCGTGCCCTGGCACGATCTTCTGCTGGTCTACGGCTCGGGCATCGCCGCGCAAAGTCTAAACATCACGCCCGGCGGGCTGGGGATTACCGAGGGATCACTCGGTTTGGCCCTGGTCGCCACCGGGCTGGGTACCAGCCAGGCCCTGGCGGCGGTGCTGCTCTACCGCCTCGCCAGTTTCTGGCTGGTCGCACTGGCCGGGTGGCTGGTCGTCTTCTGGCTGCGGCGTCCCCAGGCCCGGCGCGGTCCGACTCCTTCGCCGAACCGCGCCGTCCCCGGGCCACGCGCGCCAGCCGGGCTGGGTGCTCACGAGCTGGTGCTGCTGCACGGGCAGCCCGGCTCGCCCGCCGATTGGCAGCAGGTCGCCGGACGGCTGCCCGCCCAGCTTCACGCCGTGGCACCTGACCGGCCGGGATACGGCTCCAGCCAGCTTCCGGCGGGCGGGTTCGCCGCGAACGCCCGCGCCGTCCTAGACGACCTGGACGCGCGCAATATCACCCGCACGGTGCTCGTGGGGCACTCCTACGGCGGCGGGGTGGCGCTATCGGCGGCGAGCCTGGCACCTGGCCGGGTGGAGGCGGTGGTCCTGCTCGCGAGCGTCGGCCCAGCGTGCGTGACCGGCTGGGACAGGCTGCTCGCCGCACCCGGCGCAGGCCAGCTGTGCGCGCTGATGGCGTGGCGGCTGACACCATGGCTGGCCCGGGCCCGGCTGGCCAGGATCGCCCGGCGGCAGGGCCACCCAGTGGCTCCGGACGAGCATGTCAACTGGCAAGTCTGGGGCCATGCGGGCTACGGACACCGCCCGCTATGGCGCACCTTCCTGACCGAACAACGCGCCCTGCTGCGCGAACTCGACGAGCTGGAGCACGCTATCGCCTCTGTCCGGGCGCCGGTTCTCGTGCTCGCCGACCCCAGGGACACCGTCGTTCCCTTGGAAACCGCCCGCCGGCTGGTACGCGCCCTGCCGGATGCTCGCCTGCAGCTCGTCGAGGGCGCGGGTCATCACCTGCCTAGGCGAGCCCCAGAGGCCGTCGCCGACGCGATCGTGACGTTCCTGGCCGCGGCCCAGATCACCGACGTCCCGATCACTCAGCGGCGATGACGTGAACATCTCATGAGTCCTATCCGTGTTAGTAGAACGGGGCGGCGCGCGGCGGGCCCCGGCCAGGCAGCCGATAGAAGGGAAGATGTAAGTGGCAAACACCCGTCACGACCGTGCGGGCGGCACCCCAGCCAGGCCGCGGCGAGGCCCGCAGGCCAAGATGCGCGCCCGCGAGCGGATCGCAGCCGAACGGGCCGCCCGCAAGCGCGCCGAAGTACGCCGGCGGCTCCTGGCGACGATCGTGGCGGTCACCGCCGTGCTGGCTGTCGTGGTGACACTGGTCGCGGTCAAGCTGACCTCTACCCCCGCTCGTTTGGTCGCCAGGGAATCGCCGGCGTCCTCCGTGGTGGCCAGGCAGGTCGCAGCCGTTCCGGCCGCCGTGCTGACCAGGGTTAGTCCCGGCCAGGCGATCACCCCGCTGCAAAAAGTCAAGACGTCCGGTCCGCCACTAACCATCGGCGGCAAGCCTGCCCTCGTCTTCGTCAGCGAGGAATCCTGCCCGTTCTGCGCGGCCGAACGCTGGTCGCTGTCCGTCGCGCTATCCCATTTCGGCACCTGGAGCCACCTCGGCACCACGACGTCGTCCGCCACCGACGTGTACCCGAACACCGCCACGCTCTCGTTCCGGGCGGCTCACTACCAGAGCACGGAACTCACGCTGCGGACGACCGAGCTGACGGATAACGCCGGCCGCCCGCTGCAGGCCCAGACCTCGCTGGACACCAGGCTCATCGGCACTTTCGACGTGCCCCCCTACGTCAACGGCGCCGACCAGTCCGGGGCGGTCCCGTTCCTTGACATCGCCAATCGGTACATCCTGGCGGGCGCGCAGTACAACCCGCGGGTTCTCGCCGGCCTGTCGGCGGCCCAGATCGCCAGCCAGCTCAGCAACCCCTCCAGCCCGGTGGCCCAGGCCATCGACGGTTCAGCCCAGGTCATCGTGGCGGCTATCGACCAGGTCCTGCACGACCAGACGGCGCCGCGGCCAGCAACGAGCGTATCCGGTGGCTCGCGCGTCCCGAGCGGACCGTGAAGGAATCACCGCCGTCTGGCGACAGCATGGCTACCTGCCATGAGCATCCCGGCGTTCTCGGCGTTCCTGCCGGCGGGCCTGGATGCGCTCGTGCCGGCGGGCATGAGGTCGTTCGTGAGCAGCGAGCTGTGACGGGATGACCGGGCCGCGGCCGGCGGCCGGGTCAGCCCGCCGGTCACCGGGCAGCGGCGGCGCCCCGTTCATCCGCAGCGCGGTGACGGTGTTCTGCGCCGCGAAGCTCAGCGCCAGCGTGAGCAGCACCGCTCCCAGGCCTACGGCCTCGCGATGGCCAACCGCGGCACCGACCGCGTACAACAGGCCGCGCGCGATGGCCAGCACGCCCCACAGGGCCAGCGTGAACATCGAGCCCTGCCGCCACCAGCTCCCGTCGGCGTCACGCCAGACTCTGATGGTCTGGCCGCGCCACGCGCCCAGCCCCAGCGACAGCGCCGCGCTCACCGCGAGCAGGCCCGATCGGCGGGCACCCGCCAGGTCGAGGCGGGCAGACTGCGGATCCCGAAGAAGGCCAGGACCAGCGGGGCCAGCAGCAGCAGCCGCGGCTTGACCCGCGCGAGCTGGATCTGCCGGGCCAGGACCCAGATCACGGCGGCAGCTATCAGCAGCAGGTCGACGACGGTGCTAGCGCTCATAACCCCTCCCGGGACTTACCACGAGTCTGCTACCCGCCGTGTCGCTCCGGCATCGGTCAAATGACTTTTGAGACGGGCGGCCCTACGTAGTGGTCACGTGCCGCAGTGACACCTCCTGGGCGCAGGAGGCGACCAGCCGCCCGGCGGTGTCGTAGAACTCGCCGAGGCAGGTCCCCCGGCCGCTGGCGTACACCGGACTACGCTGCCCGTACCACAGCCAGTCATCGACGCGGAACGGCCGGTGGAACCACACGGCGTGGTCGACTGACGCGGCCAGGCGCCGACCGGGTTCGTCCCGGTGCGGCCGATCGACCGTGCGGATCGTCGCGAGGTCGGACACGTAGGCCAAGCCCGCGGCCTGCCACAGTGGCCGGACGCCCAGGTCGTGCTGCAGGCGCAGCCACGTCGCCCGGTGCGCGCCCGGCGCCGTATCGGACTCGGCTTCCGACGCGGCGGCCTGCAGGGCCACGCCGCAGGTCACATCGCCGAGGTCACACCGGCAAGCTCTGCCGATCTCCGGGCCGATCTCCGGGCCGATCTCCGGGCGCGCCGCCAGGCTCGGCGGCGATCCCAGCGCCGGCGCCTGGCGCTGATGATGCGCGCCGTTGTCGCCGAACCTGCGGAACGCCACCAGCATCACCAGCCTGGTCACGCCGTCCTGGTCGGCCGTCACCTGTCGGAGCGCCGACGACCGTCCCGCGCCGAGCTGGCCGACGGTGTAGCGCATCGGTCTTCCGGTGTCCCCCGCGGACACGAAGTACGCGTGCAGCGAGGAGGGAGCCTGCCCGCCCGGCGCCGTGGCTCCGGCGGCCAGGACAGCCTGCGCGATCAGGCCACCGCCGAAGGCACGTTCCGGATCTGACCGCCCGCCGCGCAGGCCGCCGGTGAACCGCCCCTCGTCGACCTGGGTCAGCCGAAGCTGGCGGATCAGGCAGCAACCCGGCCCTTGGCCGGCGTGGGCGCACGGATCGTCAGCAGACACCGAAAGGCCAACGGCCCCAGCCGCCACCGTCACCCGATCCGGAGCGGCAGCGTGCGCGGCCCGCGGATCTGACCCGCGGACCAGGTCACCGCGCCTTCGTCCGCCAGGGTGAACGCCGGGATCCGCTCGAGCCAGACCTCAAGGGCGACCCGGAGCTCCATCCGTGCCAGGTGCGAACCTACGCAGCGGTGGATGCCCAGACCGAACGCGGCGTGCCGGTTGACCTCGCGGTCGATGACGACCTCACCCGCCCGGTCGAACTGCGCCGGGTCACGGTTGGCCGCCGGGAACGACAGCAAGATCCAGTCCTCGGCCTTCATGTCCACGCCGTGCCAGTGCATGTCCCCCTTGACCAGCCGCGCCATCGTGACCGGCGCATAGGCGCGGAGGAACTCCTCCATGGCGGTCGGCAGCAGCCCGGGTTCGGCGACGAGGCGCTCGCGGTCGCGAGGAGTCTTCGCCAGGTGCCACAAGGACGCGCCGATCGCGCTCCACGTCGTGTCGATGCCGGCGATGAGGAGCAGGGCCATCACGCCGGTGACAACGGACGGGTCGAGCTTCTGGCCGTAGAGTTCCGCGTTGATCAGGTAGGTCGTGAGGTCGTCACGCGGTTGGTCCAGGTGGTCGTGGACCTGCGCGAGCAGGTACTCGAACAGCCGCGAGACCCGCTCGATGCGGTCATCCGGCGGCAGGTTGATGCCTTCGAGCAGATCCTCGACGAACTCTCGGAACTGAGGCCCGTCCTCCGAGGGGAAGCCGAGCAGGTCGGCGATGACCCGCATCGGGATGTGCTGCGCGTAGTCGTAAGCCGCGTCGACCACGTCCCGTCCCCCGAACGAGTCGATGAGCGAGTGGCAGAACGCCCGCGTCGACGGTTCCTGCCGGGCGACGGCGTTCTTGGTGAACGCGGGCAGCAGCAGCTTGCGCGCGTCGTGGTGGAACGGCGGGTCGGAGGAGATCGGCGGCGAGCCGCCGATCGGCGCCAGCTCGCGGGGGGGCCGGAAGTTGCTCAAGATGATCGACCGCGACGAGAAGCGTTCGGTGTCGTAGGCGATCGCCGCGACGTCTTCGTAGCGGGTCGGCAGCCATGCGCCGCCGAACCGCTCGGTGTGGGCGACCGGACAGCGCTGCCGCAGGTCGTCCTGGATCGGGTAGGGATCGGCGGACCACTCCGGCTCGAGGTGGGAGAAGTCGGTTGCCCAGTCGCCGACCGGGCCGGTGATGATCTCGTTGCGCGTGCCCTCGGGCTCGTCTTCGCGGGTATAGAGGGAGTCCCGGGTGAAGCGGTCATCGACGGCCATGTCACCCCTCCTCGAGAAGCTCGACTGCGTGTTCGGGACAGTTCAAGACCGCCAGGCGTGCGTCGTGCTCCTTGTCCGGCGGCACGGTCCCGTCGTCGAGAACCTGCCCGTAGCCTTCTTCGTCGTATCCGAACAAGCCGGGGGCCAGGTCGTAGCAGCGGCCGTGCCCTTGACAGAGATCGGGGTTGATCTGCACTTTCACTGTGCTGCTCCTGTCCGTGTGGTGATGGCGGCCGGGGCGAGGGCGGCGACCAGCCGGGTGAGCAACGCGCCCCACTCCTCGTCGCCGACCGCATGCAGGTCCGGGGTGATGAGCGCGCTGCCCATCGCCAGCAGGAGGCAGAAGTGGGCAAGTGCGTTCGGCGACAGCGACGGGTCGAGCTCGCCGTCGGCCTGGGCGATGCGCACGAGTTCGGCGAGCC
>JBAUAY010000169.1:0-1596 GCA_049676235.1 Streptosporangiaceae bacterium | reverse complement strand
CGGTCCGGCCGCGCAGCGCGTCGCTTTCCGCGCAGGCCGGGCCCGCCCGGGCGATCCGCACCGCCAGGCCGGCCAGCGCGTCGTGGGTGACGGTCACGGTGAGGAACCCGGGCCCGGTCGCCTCGGCGGCGGCGATCCACGACTCGCCCGCGAGCCGACCGGCCAGCGCCGCGGCCTCCTCACGTGGGTTCTGACCCGGCCGAGCCAGGCGAAACGGCAGGCTGGACGCGTAACTCCCCGGCGCCGGGCCCGGGCGGAGCAGCGGATCGCCGTCCTCGGCGCCTTCCAGGCCGGCCGCGGCAAGAATCGCCCGCCGCAGCCCGGCGGTGATCACCTAGACGACGCCCGCCAGTTCCCGGATCACGCGGATCATCTCGTTCGGGTCGAATGGCTTGGTGAGATAGGCGTCGGCGCCCACGTGCGCGCCCCGGGTCTTGTCGTCCTCCTGGGCGCGGGCGGTGATCAGCACCACCTTGATGTGGGCGGTCTCCGGCGACTTGCGCAGCTGGACCGCCGTCTCCCAGCCGTCCAGACGCGGCATCATCACGTCCAGCGTGATGACGTCCGGGGCGACTTCTGTCACCCTGTCCAGGCAATCCTGCCCGTCCACCGCCATCTCGACGTCAAAGCCCTCGAGCTGGAGGTTGACCGCGATAAGTCGCCTGATCACCTCGTCGTCGTCCACGACGAGCACCCGTCCCAGTACCTGCGTCACTCGCAGGAGGGTAGCGTCTTCTGGCGGGTGATCGCACCCTGTGCGGCTGCGTGTCCGGGGTGGGCTCTTCGGCTGGTACCCTTTTCCAGGCGCATAGCCCCCATAGCTCAGGGGAGAGAGCAACGGCCTCCGGAGCCGTGAGCGCAGGTTCGAATCCTGCTGGGGGCGCTTCTCGTTACCAGGGCCAATCGGCCTCTCACCTGCGACGACGCGAACCGTGATGGTGCCAGCGGCTGCCGCGCAATGCCAGCCGATGCCGCCCTGTGCCGGATTCCGTGCCCCATGTGTGCCCCCTGCGCTCGCCATAACGACCGCCTCCGGTGGGCGTCCATCCGCGCGATCAGGACCTCGTCCTGGCCCCCGACCGAGTGATGGTAGATGCGGCGCAGGACCTCCACCGAGTGCCCGGCCCACGCCGCGACGGTGGCCTCGTCCACGCCCTCGTTGAGCCGCCGCGTGACCCCGGCGTGCCGCAGGCAATAAGGCTGGATCATGAGCGGCCCGTCAAGCTGCTCAGCGGTGAGCGAGGCAGCCCGGACCTTCTGCCATACCTGCCACCACGTGGACGCCTGGATCGGGTTGCCGCGCTCGGAACGAAAGACGCGCCCGTCCGGGCCCACGCCGAAGCGGGCGATGTGCTCGCGCAGCATGGCCACCAGCTCCGGGGGTGCCGGGATGCGCCGGGACGGCTTGCGCGCCCTGGTGCCCGGCCTGCCCCTGGTGCGGCCCTTCAGACCGCGGTGCTCGTGGGTCAGGCCGTCATCGGTGTACGCCCGGCCCGCGGTAGTGCTGGCGTCCGCGATGGTCAGCCAGCCCCACCCGCCCTCGGGCAGCTCGCACGCGCTGAGCGTCAGCGCCGCGACCTCCGAGGGACGCATCAT
>JBAUAY010000168.1:0-2396 GCA_049676235.1 Streptosporangiaceae bacterium | reverse complement strand
CAGCAGGCCCGCGCCGGCCGCACTGCGCCAGAGCAGATCCCGGCGGGTCAGGCCGGGGCCGCGGCGCGCCAAGCCGGGCGGCCGGGCGACCGGGCGGATCTCATTGGTCCCAGGCTGACCTGCCATGCTCGTCCCCTTCCGGGTCAGGATCCCGGCGCAGCGGCCGGGCGGCGCTTCGGGGCGCGGACAACCGGCGCGGAATCGCGGGATTCCTCGTAAACAGAAATTTTCGCAAACCTAACGGATAACGGACATTATCGTCCTGTTCGCTAGATCCGCTAGCCGATACGGTATGTGACACCTGGCCGTGTTGCTAAATTCCCCCCGATCGGATAGGAATAGCCCGCCAAGGAGGTTCCTGACGTGCCGCAGTCCCCTCACCCGGCCGCCTATCCCGCCGACTCCGACCCGGCGTTCACGCTGGCCAGCGGGCCGGTCGGCGCGACTGCGGCCACCCTGGCCGCGCTCGGCCGACCGATCCTGCATCATCTGGACCCGGCCTTCGGCGCGCTGTACCAGGAAACCGTGGAGTTGCTGCGGCTGGCGTTCGAGACCGGGCCGAGCCCGGTCATCCTGCAGGGCGAGGCGGTGGTCGGCCTCGAGGCGGCCGCGGCCTCGCTGATCGGCTCCGGGGACGTGGTCCTCAACCTGGTGTCGGGAATGTACGGCCGCGGCTACGGCGACTGGGCGCGCCGGTACGCGCGAGAGGTCATCGAAATCGAGGTCCCCTACGACAGCGCCGTGCCAGCGGCGAGCGTCGCGGAGGCCTTCCGCCGCCGGCCCGATATCGGCGTCGTCAGCGTGGTGCACTGCGAGACGCCCTGCGGCATCGTCAACGACCTCGACGCGATCGCGGCCGTCGTGGCGGAACACGGCGCGCTGCTGATCGTCGACGCCGTCGCTTCGTTCGGCGGCATGCGCTGTGATTTCACGTCCTGGCAGGCCGACCTGGTGGTGGTTGCCCCGCAGAAGTGCCTGGGCGGCCCGGCCGGCCTGTCGCTGCTGCACGTCAGCGAAGCCGCGTGGGCGCATATGGCCGCCAACCCGGCCGCACCGCGCGGATCGGCCCTGTCGATCCTCGACTGGCGCGATGCCCACCTTGCTGACCGGCCGTTCCCGTTCACGCCATCGGTCAGCGACATCTACGGGCTGCACGCTTGCCTGGAGCAGTACCTCGCCGAAGGCGCCGAGGCGGTGCGCCGCAGGCATCGCGTCGCGGCCCAGGCCGCGCGGGCCGGCGCCGAGGCTCTCGGCCTGACGCTGTGGGCCCGGGACCCGGCGATCTGTTCCGACACCGTGACCGCCGTCCGAGTACCGGTCGGTATAGACGAGCGCCAGGTACGCGAACTGGCCCGGGCGGAATCCGGCGTCATGCTGTCCGGCGGCCAGGGTGATCTGGCCGGGATCGTCCTGCAGATCGGGCACATGGGCCCGGCCGCCTACCCGCTCAGCCCGGTAATCGCGGTCACGGCCATCGGCCGGGCCCTCCGCGCCCTCGGCGCGAAGGCGGACATCGGCGCCGCGGTGGAGGCCGCGGTGACGGCGCTCGATACCTAGCTGGCGACCCGGCTGGTCGCGGCTGGTACAGCTCAGGAAGATCAATAAGGCCGAACGGCACCGCTGCTTCGCCCCGCCCTGCTGCCTGACCCACCGTCCGGCCCGCATCAATATCCCGAACGTTCATGGTTCCCGCCCGGGTCACCCCGCAACCTCATCATGGGTGACCCTCCTTCCTCACCAGCACCAGGTAACTCTGGTTGACCGCAGCTGACGGTCTCGCGATCCAGCGGGTATTTCCCGGAAGATCCGGCGTGTATATCCCGGAGAATGTCGTAGCCACCCGGTAGAATCGAACTGAAAACCTAGAAACATGCCCGGCTGGGACCTGTCTCCCCGCCGGGAGAAGGAGAACCCCCGGGAACAGCGACGGCACCGGCCCGCGAGCATCCCGGAGGGAGGTGAACCCCAGGTGAGCACCGTCCCGGCCTGCGCCAGCGCGAGCGAGGCGATCGACATGGTGCACGCCGGGCTGGGCTACCTGGCCGCCGCGGACGCCACCGCGATGGCCGCCCAGACCCAGGCCCGGTGCCTGCAGATGCTCGAGCAGGCCACCGCGATGGGCACCGCCGCCCGCGCGTCGATCCTGGCCGCGTTCACCTCCGCCCAGGGATACGCCGCCGACGCGGATTACAGCCCGAAAGCCTGGCTGATCAACCGCACCCGCATCACCAAGGGCGCCGCGACGGGTTATGCCGCGTGGGCGCGGCGCGCCGCCGGGCACCCGCAGGTCGCGGCCGCGCTGGCGGCCGGGGAGCTGTCGGAGTCGTTCGCCCGGATGATCTGCGCCTGGACGGACCGGCTGCCCGGGGACTGCCGGGAGGCCGCCGACGCCATCC
>JBAUAY010000167.1:0-7515 GCA_049676235.1 Streptosporangiaceae bacterium | reverse complement strand
GGTTCACCACCGGCAGCGAGCCGGGCAGGCCCAGGCAGACCGGGCAGACCTGGCTGTTCGGCTCGGCCCCGAAGATGGTCGTGCAGCCGCAGAACATCTTGGTCCTGGTGCCCAGCTCCACGTGGGTTTCCAGCCCGATCAACGGCTCGTAGCGCCGCACCGCCTCGGCGAACGGGACCAGCGTGTCGGTCATCGTCATATTTCTAGCCCTTTCGCTCGGGTGAGCAGCGGCTGCCCCCAGCGGTCGGTCAAGGCCGCTTCCGCGGCCGCGGCGACCCGGTACAGCCGGTCGTCGGCCAGTGCGGGCGCCATCACCTGCAGCCCGACCGGCAGCCCGTCTTCCGCGGCCAGCCCGCACGGGACCGAGATCGCCGCGTTGCCCGCCAGGTCCGAGGGAATCGTGCACAGGTCGGCCAGGTACATCGCCATCGGGTCGTCGGCCCGCTCGCCGAGCGGGAACGCCGTGGTCGGCGTGGCCGGCGACACCAGCACGTCGACCTGGCCGAAGGCCGCGTCGAAGTCCCTGATGATCAGCGTGCGGACCTGCTGCGCCTTGCCGTAGTAGGCGTCGTAGTAGCCGCTGGACAGCGCGTACGCGCCGAGGATGATGCGCCGCTTGACCTCGGCACCGAAGCCCTGCTCGCGGGTCAGCGCCATGACCTCCTCGGCGTCCCGCCTCCCGTCGTCGCCGACCCGCAGGCCGTACCGCATCGCGTCGAACCGGGCCAGGTTGGACGAGCACTCGCTGGGCGCGATCAGGTAGTAGGCGGGCAGCGCGTACTTGAAGTGCGGGCAGGACACCTCGGTCACCTTGGCGCCCAGCGACTCGAGCAGCTCGACCGCCTCGGCGAACCTGGACAGCACGCCCGGCTGGTAGCCGTCGCCGCTGAGGTCGGTGACCACGCCGATCCGCATGCCGCTCACGTCCGCCTCGCGCGCCGCGGCCACCACTGGCGGCACCGGGGCGTCGATCGAGGTGGAATCCATCGGGTCGTGCCCAGAGATCGCCTCGTGCAGCAGCGCCGCGTCCAGCACCGTCCGGCCGAACGGTCCCGGCGTGTCCAGGCTGCTCGCGAACGCCACCACGCCGTAGCGGGACGAGCCGCCGTAGGTCGGCTTGGTGCCGACGATTCCGCAAACCGCGGCAGGCTGGCGGATCGAGCCGCCGGTGTCGGTGCCGATGGCCAGCGGCGCCTCGTAGGCAGCCACCGCGGCGGCCGAGCCGCCGGACGAGCCGCCCGGGACCTTGTCCAGGTCCCATGGGTTGTGGCTCGGGCCGAACGCGGAGTTCTCGGTGGAGGAGCCCATGGCGAACTCGTCCATGTTGGTCTTGCCGATGATGATCGCGCCGGCCTGCTTCAGCCGCTGCGCGATCGTCGCGTCGTACGGCGGGTGCCAGCCGTTCAGGATGCGCGAGCCGCAGGTGGTCGGCAGGCCGATGGTGGCGAACAGGTCCTTGACCGCGACCGGGACGCCGGCCAGCGGGGCCAGCTGTTCGCCCGCTTTGCGCTTTTTGTCGACCTCTGCGGCCTGGGCGAGCGCGCTGTCCGCCGCGATGTGCAGGAAGGCGTGTACGCGGCCGTCCACGGCGGCGATCCGGTCCAGGTGCGCCTGGGCGACTTCGGTCGCGGAGACCTCGCCGGCGGCTAGCGCGGCTGACAGCTCCGCGGCGGTCATGCGGGTGAGTTCCATCGTGTTCAGTCCTCCCCCAGGATTCGCGGTACCTTGAACCGCTGCTGCTCCACCGCGGGTGCCTGGCTGAGGGCTTCTTCCGGGGTGAGGCACGGAATGGGGTCGTCGTCGCGGAACACGTTGGTCAGGCCGGTCGCGTGCGAGGTCGGCGGTATGCCCTCGGCGGTGACCTCCTGGACCTGCGCGACGGCCGTGATGATCTGATCCAGCTGGGGCGCCAGATGATCCAGTTCGGCGTCGCTGAGCGCGATCCTGGCCAGCCGCGCCAGGTGCGCGACCTCGTCACGTGTAATGGACATGCACGCCATCCTAGGGGCCCCGCAGCGGCGGGCTGTAAGCAATAAAGCCGTTACCGTGGTCGTGCGCGGTCCTGGCCCGGCCTGCCCGTTCGTCGTTGCTGTGGAGGTGGGTTGTGAGCACTGACGTCAAGGCGGCGGTGGACACCGCGTTCCGGGACGAGTGGGGCCGGGTCGTCGCGACGCTGATCCGAACCACCGGCGACTGGGATCTGGCCGAGGAGTGCGCGCAGGACGCCTTCGCGATGGCGCTGCAGCGCTGGCCGAAAGACGGCATCCCCGGCCGGCCGGGGGCGTGGCTGACCACGGCCGCCCGTAACCGCGCCATCGACGTGCTGCGCAGGAAGGCGGTCGGAGCCGCCAAACTCCGGGAGGTCGCCGCTATGTCACCCTCGCCTGAACCGGACCCGGTTCCCACCGAGACAGACCACAGCGGCGTGCCCGACGACCGGCTGCGGCTGATGTTCACCTGCTGCCACCCGGCCCTGGCGCTCGAGGCCCGGGTGGCGCTGACCCTGCGCACGCTGGCCGGGCTGACCACGGCGGAGATCGCCCGGGCCTTCCTGGCCAGCGAGCCAACGATGGCCAAGCGGCTGGTCCGGGCCAAGCAGAAGATCCAGCACGCGGGGATCCCGTACCGGGTCCCCCCAGCGCACCTGTTGCCGGAACGCACGCCCGGTGTGCTTGGAGTGCTCTACCTGCTGTTCAACGAGGGTTATTCGGCCACCGCCGGGGCGGACCTGGTCCGGCAGAATCTCAGCGCCGAGGCCATCAGGCTGGCCCGGGTGCTGGCCCGGCTGATGCCCGACGAACCGGAGGCCGCCGGCCTGCTGGCGCTGATGCTGCTGCACGACGCGCGCAGGCCCGCGCGGCTGGACACCCACGGCGACCTGGTAACCCTGGAAGACCAGGACCGTTCGTTGTGGGACGCCACGGAGATCGGCGAGGGCGTCTCGCTGCTTGAGGACGCGCTGCGGCGCGGGCGGCCGGGTCCGTATCAGGTCCAGGCGGCCATCGCCGCCTGCCACGCAACCGCGCCCACCGCGGATCGCACCGACTGGCCGCAGATCGCCGCCCTGTACGGCCGGCTTCTTGAGTTCCTGCCCACGGCCGTGGTGGAGTTGAACTACGCGGTCGCGGTGGGGATGGCCCGCGGACCGTTGGCAGGCCTGGAGCTGGTCGAGGCGCTGGAGGCGTCGGGCCAGCTAGGCGGCTACCACCTGCTCCCCGCGACCAGGGCCGACTTCCTGCGCCGCCTCGGCCGCCGACCTGAGGCGGCCGACGCCTACGCCGAGGCGCTCGAGCTGGCGAGCACCGACGCGGAGCGCCGTTACCTGCGCCGCAGGCTGGCGGAAACGGGCGGCCAGGCTTAAGTTCGTGGCCCCGGACATCAGTCTCCTGACCGCATTCCACCGGCTCGGATGGCCATAGGACACGTAGCCGGGCGGTGCCATTAGATGGCGAGCATGGCTTGCAGCGCTGTGATACCGTGCCTCTCTAGCACTCGATAGGTCCCATAGCGAAGCCCTGGAGCTGATCATCAGGGTGCCACGGGTTTACCGCCCGATGCCCAGGGACAAGCATGTGCACCTCACAAGCATGTGCACCTCAGAGGTCTAGGAGACCTGCCATGAACTCTGCGTACGTCCAGCAGTGACGAGCGACACGGGGCCTGCGTCCCCGCCCCCGATGACTTCACTGGATCGGCTGCTGCAGCGGTGGCGGGTCCGGAAGGCACTGCGCGAACTGCGCGGAGTTACGCGCATCCTGGACATCGGCACGCACGACGGCATGCTATTCCGCCTTACCGGGGCGAGCGGGATTGGCATCGACCCGGAACTGGTCAAAACGCCGGACCTCCCCGGTGTGACGTTCGTACCGGGCTTCTTTCCCGTTGACATGCCGTCGCAGCCGGAAGTAACGTTCGAGGCCGCCGCGGCGCTGGCTGTCGTCGAACACGTGCCCGAATCCGAGCTGACCACCTGGGCTAAGGTACTAGCTCAGTTGCTAGTTAAGGACGGGGTGCTGGTCATCACGGTTCCAGCACCGACCGTTGACAAGATTCTTCACGTACTTATGGGGCTGCACCTGATCGCCGGCATAGAAGCCCATCAGCATCATGGGTTCCGCCCGCAGGATCTGGAAACAATTTTCACGGCCCCGTCGTGGCGCCTGCGCAAGCACCGGCGGTTCCAGCTGGGCCTGAACCACCTCTACGTGTTCGAGCGCACACCTAACTGACGGCTACTCCTGCTGGCGGAGGGCGTCGGGGCCGCGGGCGAGGAGGACGTTGAAGGCGGCCACGTCCAGGATCGGCACGCCGAGTTCGACCGCCTTGTCGTACTTGGAGCCGGCGTTCTCGCCCGCGACCACGAAGTCGGTCTTCTTGGACACCGAGGCGGTCACCTTGCCGCCGGCCCGCCGGACCGCCTCGCCGGCCTCGTCCCGGCTGAGGCCCGCCAGCGTGCCGGTGATGACCACAGACACCCCGGCTAGCAGGCGGGCCGCAGCCCGGGTGGGGTCAAAGTCCGGGTCCTCGAGCCGCACCCCGGCAGCCCGCCACTTCGCGATGATCGCCCGGTGCCAGTCAACGGTGAACCAGTCACGCAGCGAGGCCGCGATCGTGGGCCCGACCCCGTCCACCGCCGCCAGGGCGTCCACGCTCGCCGCCTCGACCGCGTCCACCGAGCCGAACTCTTCCGCCAGCGCCCGCGCCGCCGTCGGCCCGACGTGGCGGATGGACAGCGCCACCAGGATCCGCCACAGCGGCCTGGTCCACGCCTCGGCCAGGTTGACCAGCAGCCGGGTGGCGTTGGCGCTCAGCGTGCCCTGCTTGACCACGAAGAACGGGCAGATCTCGAGGCGTTCGGCGGTGAGCCCGAACACGTCGCCCTCGTCGGCGACCAGGCCGCAGTCCAGCAGCGCGCTCACCGCCTCGTAGCCGAGCACCTCGATGTCGAAGGCTCCCCGCCCGGCCAGGTGGAACAGCCGCTCGCGTAGCTGGGCCGGGCAGAACTGGGTGTTAGGGCAGCGCCAGTCGACCTCGTCCTCCTCGCGGGCCAGGGTGGTCCCGCAGGCCGGGCACGCGGTCGGGAACTCGAATTCGCGCTCCGTCCCGTCGCGCAGGTCGGCCACTGGCCCGAGCACCTCGGGGATCACGTCGCCGGCCTTCCGCAAGATCACCATGTCGCCGATGAGCACGCCCTTGCGCTTGATCTCGTCCGCGTTGTGCAAGGTGGCCCGGTCCACTGTCGACCCGCTGACCTTGACCGGCTCCATCACGGCGAACGGGGTGACCCGGCCGGTACGCCCGACGTTCACCTTGATGTCGAGCAGCCTGGTGGTGACCTCTTCCGGCGGGTACTTGTAGGCGATGGCCCACCGGGGCGCCCGGCTGGTCGAGCCGAGCTGGCGCTGCAGCGCGATCTGGTCCACCTTGACCACTACGCCGTCGATCTCGTACGGGGGATCGTGCCGGTGCTCGGCGTAGTGAGCGATGTACTCGCGGACCCCGTCCATGCCGGGCACGATCTGGTACAGCCCGCTGACCGGCAGGCCCCAGCCGTGCAGCCGCTCGTACCAGCCGGACTGCGTGTCCGGCGCCCCTTCGAGGTGCCCCTCCTCCCCAGGGCCGACGGCCGAGCCGCTGATGTCGGAGCCGTCGGAACCCTCCACCCGGCCGATGCCGTGGATGATGGCGTCGAGCGCCCGGGACGCGGTAATTCGGGGGTCCTTCTGTCGCAGCGACCCGGCCGCGGAGTTCCGCGGGTTGGCGAACGCCGCCTTGCCCGCGTCGAGTAGCGACTCGTTCAGCTTGCCGAACGCCTCGACCGGCATGAATACCTCGCCCCTGACCTCGAGGGTGGCCGGATGCCCCGAACCGGCCAGCCGCGCCGGGATAGAGGAGATGGTCCGGATATTCGGCGTGACGTCCTCGCCGGTGCGCCCGTCACCCCGGGTGGCCGCCTTGACCAGCGCGCCGTCCCGGTAGACGAGGTCGATCGCCAGCCCGTCGATCTTCAGCTCGCACAGGTACGGCCCGGTGCCCCCGAGCCGCGTGACCCGTTCGGCCCAGCCGCCCAGGTCCTCGTCGGTGAACACGTTGTCCAGGCTGAGCAGCCGCTCGAGGTGCTCGACCGGGGTGAACAGCGTGGACACCGTCCCGTGCACGGTCTGGGTCGGCGAGTCGGGCGTGCGCAGGTCCGGGTACTGCTCCTCGAGCGCGCGCAGCTCACGCATCTTGGTGTCGTACTCGATGTCGGACACCGTGGGCGAGTCGAGGACGTAGTACCGGTGATCAGCCTCCGTGATCTCCAGGCTCAGGTCGGCGTGCCGCCGCCGCGCCTCCGAGGGTGCGGCTTCGGGCTCCGGAGCCGCCCCCTGGCCGCTCGCTGGCCCGGCCTGGCCGTCCTGGGCCTCGTCGTTCTCGCTCACCTGAGCTCGCTCCCTGTCTCTTCGATCAGCTCGGGCAACATGCTCGCCGCCTCCCGGCAGCGAGTCAACGCGGCGCGCGCCTGGTCCGGGGACGCGCCGGCCAGCCCGCAGGCCGGCGTGATCACCGCCTGCTCCGCGCACGTGGCTAGTGACAGCCCCAGCCGCCGCCACAGCCGGAGGACCCGCTCCGCGGTCTGCCGCGCCTCATTGGAGCCATCAGCCGGGTTGCTCCCGCCCGCTCGGCCGACCTGCCGGCTGATCCCGCCAGCCCCGCCAGCCCGGCTGGAGCCGACGCCTCCGGTCGCCTGGTCAGGTACCGCCGGCACCGCACCCGTCAGCAGTCCCAGGCCGGCCTCCGCGGACTCGGCCACTCCGTCCTCGTCCGCCCGCCGTAGCTGGCCGAGGTCGAAGGCGACGCCATCGGCCCCCGCCGCCCTGATTATCCCGAACGGAACCGAGGAAGCACAGCAATGCACCACCGTGTAGGCGTGGGTGCTCGCGAGCACCTGCTCCAGCCTCTCCCGCAGCGGGTCAGCCTCGACCGCGGCGAGCCGCGACAGCCCGCTCGCCGTCGGCACCATGCCCTCCGCTACGGCGGGGAGGGCCGGCTCGTCGAACTGGACGACCAGCCGCGCCCCAGGTACGCGCTTGGCGACGTCGGCCGCGAAGGCAGCCGCACCTTCGGCCAATGAGGCGGCCAGGTCGGCCACAGCCCCTGGATCAGCAACGGCCACGTTCATCGTGCGCGGCAGCTCCAGAGTGGCAGCCAGCGTCCACGGCCCGCACAGCTGGACCTTGACCGGCCCGCGGAAGCCGTCCAGCGCTTCTTCCATGACGTCCAGGTCGGAGGAGAGCATGGACCTGGCCCGGGCCAGGTCGCGGCCCGGCCGTTCGGCCACGCGCCAGCCGCGTGGGGTGACCTCGACGGCGATATCGACCAGCAACGCCGCAGTCCGGCCGGTCAGGTCCGCGCCCGGCCCGCGATCGGGCAACTCAGGAAGGTGCGGGAAGTCGGGAAGTTCCCCGGCGATGACGCGCATCGCCTCGGCTGGATTGGTACCGGGCATCGAGCCGATCCCGGTGGCGCTTCCGG
>JBAUAY010000166.1:0-20139 GCA_049676235.1 Streptosporangiaceae bacterium | reverse complement strand
TCGGCGGCCTCGCCGTCTCCGGGCGGGAACGCGGCGGCGAAACCGGCGACCCAGCGGGTGAGGTCGCGCACGCAGCTGAAGATGCCGCCCATCGGGGCGAACGCGCCCGCCGGGTCGAACGCCACCTCGGACCAGCCGCCGGGCGAGCGCCGGTAACCGCGGGCGACGCCCGTGGGCCCCGCGGTCTGCTGGCCGGGAACCTCGAACTCCTCCGCCTCGTAGCCGGTGCGCGTCATGCCCAGGGGCCGCAGCAGGAGGTGACGGATGTAGTCCGGGTACGCGACGCCGGTGACGGCGGTGATGACCCGGCCCAGGATCGCGTAGCCGAGGTTGGAGTACTCGAACCGGGTGCCCGGCGCCCAGGCGAAGCCCACGCCGCCGGCCAGGAAGGTCGCGAACTCCTCGAGCGGCAGCCCCTGCTGCCGGTCGCCCCACGGGTCGTCGGTCGGGAAGCCCGCGGTCATGGTCAGCAGGTGCCTGATCGATATGCGCGCCGAGTCCGGGCTGACCAGCGGCCAGCCGCGCAGTTCGGGGACGTAGTCCTCGGCCAGGTCGTCGAGCCTCAACTGGCCGTCGTCGCGCAGCGCCAGGATCGCCGACGCGGTAAAGCTCTTGGTCATCGAGGCGATGCGGAAGACCGTGTCGGCGTCCGGCGGCGGTCCGCCGAGGTGCCGCTCGCCGAGCCCGGCCGCGTGCACGAGCTCGCCGCCGATGACGATCCCGTAGGCCAGGCCGGGCTGCCCGCCACGCTGGTGATAGCCCGCCGCCAGGGTGTCCACGTCTGCGAAATCGACCATCGTCCCAGTCTTCCAGAATCGTCGGGCTATACCGCTCAACCCGGTTGTCGTGCCATCATTTAACTGTCCGGGTACGCCGTTGGGGCGACACGAGACACGGAGGTCGACAGAGATGTCACAGTCCACTGCTGTAGCCATGGCCGCGACAGGACCGCGGACCACTCCGGATCCGCTTTACGGCGGAGCAAACAGCGGGCGCCGGGTGACCGTCCGCGATATCGCCGCGGCGAAGGCCCGCGGCGAGAAGTGGCCCATGCTCACCGCCTACGACGCGCTCACCGCCGGGATCTTCGACCGGGCCGGGATACCGGTACTGCTGGTCGGCGACTCCGCCGCGATGGTGGTCTACGGTCACGACACCACGATCCCGGTCACCGTGGACGACCTGATCCCGCTCACCGCCGCCGTGGTGCGCGGCACCAGCCGGGCGCTGATCGTGGCCGACCTGCCGTTCGGGTCCTACCAGGCCTCCTCCGGCGCGGCGCTGGCCGCCGCGACCCGCTTCCTGAAGGAAACCGGCGCGCACGCGGTCAAGCTCGAAGGCGGCCAGCGGGTCGCCCACCAGGTCGAGGAACTAGTCGCGGCGGGCATCCCGGTGATGGCGCACCTCGGCCTGACCCCGCAGTCGGTGAACGCGTTCGGCGGCTACCGGGTGCAGGGACGCGGCGAGGACGGCGAACACCTGCTGCACGACGCCAAGGTGCTGCAGGCGGCCGGCGCGTTCTCCGTGGTGCTCGAGTGCGTACCCGCCGCCCTGGCGGCCCGGGTGACCGAGGCCCTGACCATCCCGACCATCGGCATTGGCGCCGGGGCGGCCTGCGACGCCCAGGTCCTGGTCTGGCAGGACATGGCCGGCTTGTCCCCGCGCACCGCCAAGTTCGTCAAGAAGTACGCCGACCTGGCCGCCGTGCTGAGCGAAGCCGCCACCGCCTTCGCCGACGACGTGACCGGCGGGACTTTCCCTGACGAGGAGCATTCCTACCGCTGAGCGCTCCGGGCGAGGACTGCTACGCGCGGGGATGGCCGCCGCGCCTCATTTTCTGCGACAGTTCAGCTGATGTCCGTATCTGGCCGCGGACGCGCTGCGAAAATAGCGGAATACCACGACACGCCGCGTCGCAACGTCGCAACGTCAGTGACTACGCACACAAGTTCGAGATAATCGACTCGATCGGGTTGGCTGAGCGCCGGAGCGGAGAAGAAGTTGATCAAGACAACCAAACTGGGACGTGACGGCACCGTCCGCGTCACCTTCGCACTGCCCATCGACGAGCCTGGCGGGGCCGTCTCGGTGGTGGGCAGCTTCAACGACTGGAACCCCTACACCCACCCGCTGCGCAAGCGCGCGAACCGGACCCGGAGCGCTGCAGTGACGGTTCAGGCCGGCAGCACGCTGCACTTCCGCTACCTGGCCGAGGGCGGAGTGTGGTTCGACGACGAGAGCGTCCCCGTCCAGGAGGGCCGGGGTGCCGCGATAACGGTCTGATTCAGCGGCCGCCATCGGCCCAGGAACGGGACTCGGCCAGATGCATCCTGATGATGGAGTCGAAGTCCGGGTCCGGGGTCAGGCCTAGCCGGGCCGCCCGGTCAGCGCGGACACGGGCGGGCCAGCTGGCGACTATCCGGGCTACTTCCGGGTCGGGGATCCAGTCGATCAGCGCGCTGACCTGCGGGCCGGCGATCCGGGACAGCGCGGCCGCCATGTCCGCGACGGAGATGGTGAGCGCGGGCAGGTTGACCGCGCTGCGGCCGCCCCAGGCCTGGTCGCTGGCCGTCGCGGCGCACAGTAGCCCGGCGATGGCCTTGGCCGGGGAGGCCAGCGCGACCTCGGTGTCCGGGTCGACCGGGCAGGTCGCGCGCTGGCCGGCGAGTGGCTCCCTGATGATGCCCGACATGAAGCCGGACGCCGCGGCGTTCGGCCGCCCGGCGCGGACGCTGATGCTCACCAGGCGCAGCGCCCGGCCGCGCAGGAACCTTTTCCTGGTGTAGTCGGCCAGGAGCTGCTCGCCGATGACCTTCTGCGCGCCGTAGCTGGTCTGCGGGTTGGGCAGGGTCTGGTCGTCCACGACTTCGGGCAGCGGGTGATCGCCGGAGCCCCCGAAGACGGCGAGCGAGCTGGTGAACACCACGAGCGGGCTGGTCCCCAGCGCGCGGCAGGACGCCAGCAGCGCCTCGGTGGCGCGCAGGTTGGCCCGGATGCCCAGGTCGAAGTCCGCCTCGCACTCCCCGCTGACCGCCGCGGCCAGGTGGAAGATCACCTCGGCTTCGCCCCAAATACCCCGAATATCCCCCATGCCCCCGGTGGCCAGCGTGTCCGGCCCGGCGGAGGCGGGGTCGAGCAGCTCGACGAGATCGCCGCGGACCGCCGTCACCCGCTCGTCGGCGGCCAGATCCGGCGGGACCGGCGCCTGGTCGATGAGCGTCACCCGGGATAGCGGGCGGGCCTCACCGCCCGCCACCTCCAGCGGGCCGGCCGCCAGCAGTTCCCGGGCCAGCCGCGACCCCAGGAAGCCAGCGCCCCCGGTTATCACCACGTTCACCACGACGCCTCCCTAGCCACGGTGATCTTACGTGCTCCGGGCGATGGTCTCCTCGATCGCGGCCTGCACCTCCGCCGGACGCTCCATCTGCGGCATGTGCCCGGCGCCGTCGATCAGGTGCCGGACCGCGCCGGCCACCGATTCGGCCTGCGCCGCCGGGATAATCCGGTCCGCGCGGCCCCAGATCACCGTGACCGGCGCCGCGCCGCCGATTGCGGCCAGCGAGGCGGCCGAGTCGCCGCGCTGCGCCTCGCCGTCCAGGAGCGCGTCCGCCAGGGCGTGCAGCGCCTCGTCCACTCCGTCCAGCCGCTTGTAGGCGAGCAGGTCGTCGACGAGCTGGCGGGTCACCAGGCTCTCATCGTCGAAGAGCTGGCCGATCACCGCCTTGAGCTCACGCCGCGTCTGTGCGTCGGCGAAACCGCGCAGGTAGCCGGCGTTGATCTCGGCGCCGAAACCGGACGGCGCGATCAGCGTGAGCGAGGCGATCCGGGCCGGGTCCCGGGCGGCGACCGCAACGGCGACGGCACCGCCCATGGAGTGGCCGACCAGGTGGGCCCGTTCGGCGCCGAGAGCGTCGAGCACGCCGGTCACGGCGTCGGCCAGCACGCTCAGCGAGCCTTCGCCGACGTCTTTGGCCGACGTGCCGTGCCCGGGCAGGTCGAGCGCGTACACGCGGTACTGGGCGGCCAACGGCTCCTGCAGGAACAGCCAGGAGTTCCGGTCGCCGCCGTACCCGTGGACGAGCAGGACCACGTCGCCCTCCTGCCCCGCCCCGGCGTAGCTGATCTTCCGCCCGCCGACGTCAGCGGTCTGCAGGACCGCCTCCCCGGCGGCGTCATCGGGCACGCCTGCGTCGATCAGCGCGCGCGCCTGGAGCACCGCGGAGTCGAGCTCATCCTCGGTGACCTCCGGCGGGGCGATCAGCGCGATCGTGCCGCTGACCGGCACGTCCTCACCCACCCGGGCGATGATGCGCCGGACGGTCCCGGCGTCGGCCGCCTCCAGCGTGCCAGTGATCTTCTCCGTCTCGATGTCCGCCAGGTCGTCGCCGACCTTCACGTCATCTCCCTCCGCGACGACCCAGGCGGTGATCTTGCCGAGCTGCATCGACAAGCCCCACTTCGGCATCGTTACGGGGACGATCCGGTCATCGGTCATCGCGCCCACCCGATGACCGTCTTGGTGGCGTTCACCACGCGCTGCGCGTCCGGGATATAGAGATCCTCCAGCGCAGTGGAGAACGGTACCGGGGTGTGCGGCGCCGTCACCATCTCGATCGGGGCCTGCAGCGCACCGAAGGCCTTCCGCGCGACAAGCGCCGAGATGTCGGTGGCGATTGAGCACCGGGGATGCGACTCATCGACCACGACCAGCCGACCGGTGCCCTCCACGCTCTCCAGCACGGTGTCCTCGTCCAGCGGGCTGGTGGTACGCAGGTCGATGACCTCGCACTGGACGCCGTCCGCGGCCAGCTGCCGGGCCGCCTCGAGCGAGGTGTGCACCATCCGGCCCAGGGTCACGATCGTCACGTCGGCGCCCTCGCGGACCACGTTGGCCTCGCCGAACGGCAGCGCGTAGCTCTCTTCGGGCACCGGTCCGGTCAGGTCGTACAGCGCCTTGTGCTCGAAGAAGATCACCGGGTCGTTGTCCCTGATGGCCTGGATCAGCAGGCCCTTCGCGTCGTACGGGGTGGCCGGGAGCACGACCTTTAGGCCCGGGATGTGGGTAAACAGCGGATACAGGCACTGGGAGTGCTGGGCCGCGGCCCGCAGCCCGGCCCCGTACATGGTGCGGATCACCACGGGGGTGACCGCCTTGCCGCCGAACATGTACCGGAACTTCGCGGCCTGGTTGTAGATCTGGTCGAAGCAGACGCCCATGAAGTCGACGAACATGAGCTCGGCCACCGGCCGCAGGCCGGCCGTGGCCGCGCCGATCGCGGCGCCGATGAACGCCGATTCCGAGATAGGCGTGTCCAGCACCCGGCCGGGGAACTTGTGGTAAAGCCCTTTGGTCACGCCGAGCACGCCACCCCAGGCGTCGTCCTCGCCGGGCGAGCCCGCTCCTCCGGCGTTGTCCTCCCCCATCACGATGACGCTCTCGTCGCGCTCCATCTCCTGGGCCAGCGCCTCGTTCAGGGCTTCGCGGTAGGTGATGTTTCGTGCCATGGCCAGCCTCCTGTCAGTAGCGCACGTAGACGTCGGTGAGCAGGTCTGCCCGGGTGGGCAGCGGCGCGGCCTTCGCCTCGTCGACCGCCCGGTCGATCAGCGCCGCGACCTCGGCGTCCACGGCGTCGAGGTCGCCGCCAGTCAGTTCCCCGGTCTCGGTCACCCGGTCCGCGAAGCGCTTGAGGCAGTCGAGTTCGGCCCGCGCGTGCTCGACCTCGCTCGCCCGGTAGGTCTGCTGGTCGCCCTCGAAGTGGCCGAAGTAGCGGGTGAACTTCATCTCGATAAGCGTCGGGCCGCCGCCTTCGCGAGCGCGAGCGATCGCCTCGCTGGCCGCCTCGTGCACCGCAAAAAAGTCGAAGCCGTCCACGATGACACCCGGCATGCCGAACCCGGCCGCGCGGTCCGCGATGTTGTCGCTGGCCACCGACCAGGTGCTGGACGTGGTCTCGGCGTAGCCGTTGTTCTCGGCCACGAAGATGGCGGGCAGGTTCCATACCGAGGCCAGGTTCATCGACTCCAGCGTGGTGCCCTGGTTGCTGCCGCCGTCGCCGAAGAACGCGACGCTGACCCCGCCGGTGCCCTTGATCTTGGCGGCCAGCGCCGTCCCGCAGATCAGCGGCGGGCCGCCGCCGACGATACCGTTGGCGCCGAGCATCCCCTTGGACAGGTCGGCGATATGCATGGAGCCGCCCTTGCCGTGGCAGCTGCCGGTTTTGCGCCCGTAGATCTCGGCCATCATCTCGCCGACGTCCACGCCCCTCGCGATGCAGTGGCCGTGGCCGCGGTGCGTGCTGGCGATGGTGTCACGGTCGTCGAGATTGCTGCAGACACCGACCGCCGACGCCTCTTCGCCCGCGTACAGGTGGACGAATCCGGGGATCTCGCCGGTCGCGAACTCCGCGTGCACGCGTTCCTCGAACTCGCGGATTGTCCGCATCGTCCGGTAGACGTCAAGCAGGTGCTCTCGGGTCAGGGCTTTCCGCTCCACCGTGTCGGTCATGTACTCCTCCTAAGCGGTCGATCCTGGTGGTATGAGGGTGCGTCTGAGCAGGCCGAGGCGAGCGCTCGCCGCCAGGACCGCGGGAATGTCCACGCACCGGGGCCCGTCGGCCCGCAGCCGGACGGCCGGCCGCTCGCCCGGCCCGAAGGTGAGCTCGCGCTCGCCGTCCACCGCGATGACGCCGGCCCGGGCGTCGACGGGATGAACCGAGCCGGGGTGCATCGGCTCGATCTCGCGGACCCCGACCGGAACGACCAGGCCCGGCCCGATCGGGGCGAGCACCTGCCGGGGTGCGTCGGCGGCCAGTCGCGCGGTAACCCCGTGCGGTTCGTTCCGGGCGACGGGAGAAAGCTGGCCCAGGACGCTGGACAGGCCGATCGCGTCGGGCTCGGCGAAGGCGCAGAACAACTGGGTCACGGTCGCCGGATCCCAGACCGCGCGGGCCCCGACATGACGTTCGGTGGATACCGCGATGTCCACCAGCGCCGTCTCGGTCCGGTCCCCCGCCCGCACCTCCAGCAGCTTGGCCCGGGTGGTCGCGCTCTCGGCCGGCACCAGGCCGGTGGCGACCAGGCCCGCGGCCAGGCCGGCGATGGTCGCCTCGCGGACCGCGGGGAACACGTTGTTGGTGCCCGTCGACAGGGCCAGCATCGGCACGTCACCCGCCGCGGACGCGGCGACCCGGGCGGTGCCGTCGCCGCCGAGGCAGACGATCACCCGCGCGCCCGCGGTCACCATGCGCCGGACGGCGTCCACGGTGTCCTGCGCGGTCTGCCGGATCGGCTGGCCGTCGAGGAACTCGACCTCCGGCCACCGGCCGTCCCGTCCGTGCCTGCCCTGGGCGGGACGCCGCTCGATCGCGCGCAGCACCGACGCGGAGATGCCGCCGAGGTCGGTGCTGAGCAGCACACGGTGCACGCCGACCGCGCCGAACGCGGTGAGCATGCGCTGGATCATGTTGGCTTTCTCGGCCGTCGGGAACACCGAGGCCTGCGTGACCAGGCGGCGGATGTCGCGACCGGAGAGCGGGTTCGCCACCACCCCGACGATCGCGTCACCCATGACGCCCACCTCCTCGCCCCCACTCTGCGCGCCTAGCGGCCAAAAGTCGATGTCTTCGCGCAGGAGCTGACGCCGGGGCGACGCACCCGGGTCGTTCGGCATAAATGATCTTTGGTGGCCCTAACCGTGAGTGGCGTGCCCCTGGGCGATCACGTTGGTCTGGCCGCCTTCCACGATGCCTTTCCCGTCCACCCAGATCGCCCAGTCGATGATCGTCTCGGCGGCGACGACGATCGGCCGGCCGGCCCGGATGCCCGGATCCAGGGTCGCGTCACCGGCGGAGTTGCCCAGAACCCTGGCCGGATCGGCCCACGACGTGACGTACGCCCACGGGTACTCGGCCTGTCCCGGCACCGATATCTCATGCTTGATCATCAGCTGAGCTCGCGGTGGCAGGTCACCGGCCAGGAACCGGGCCCGGACGGCCGGCAGCGCCTCCCGCGCCGCCTGCATGGCCCGCTCCATCTCATCCGACGGCGCCAGGAACCGGACCTGCAGCTCATGCTGGCCGAACAGCGTCGCGCACACGCCGGCCAGGAACTCCCCCGCCGAGGCCGGGTAGTCATCCGGCGGCTGGACGGACAGGAAGCTGTCCGCGCTGTCCTGCGGGCTGGGGTCGAACGTGAGCCGAACGGGCACCGCCGGACCCTCGGTGACGGGGGCATCGTAAGCCCGGGCGATGTCGGCCCCGCCGACCTCGAGCGCGGCAGGCAACTGGGCAAAGGCGGGCTCGGCCCGGTCGCGCAGCGCGTTCAGCCAGGTGCCGAGCAGGTTCGAAGCCAGGCCCGTCAGCACGCGCGTCCACGCGTGGTCCAGTTGCGGGGGCACGTTGCGGACCTGCAGCTCGGGCAGGCCGAACCGGCCCAGGCCCTTGGTCGTCATCCACAGGCCGCCGATCCCGGCCGACTGGAACACACCCATCCAGTCCGCGAGCCTGAACCTGGCGTCATCGGCCCCGGGCAGCGTCCGCAGGGCCGCGTCTGCGGCCAGGACCTTAGGCGTACCCGTATCCACCAGCGGAACGCCCGCCTGGCTGGCCAGCACGGCGGCGCAGGCCCGCCCGGCCCATTCGTGCATCGGCGGCCACCCCGGCGGGCACGAGGCCCGGACCACGACGAACTCGCTGGCCTCGGCGACGGCCCGGACCAGTTCGGGGGCTACGCCCAGATATTCCTGCAGCGGGCCGGGCACCGGCGGCAGCGACGACGATGACATGGCGTGAAGCGTCACGGCGCCGGCGTCCAGCATCATCCGCGCAGCGATACCCACCGGGCTGGCCATGCGGGCGGACAGGCCGGCGGCCGCGCGGTCCCTTGCGGCCGGGGCGGACAGCGCCAGGGGAACCAGGTAAACGGCCGACATGAGCTCAGGCACCGGGAGAATCAGGCTCTCAGCCACGTAGCCCGCCACCTCCCTCGTCAGGCATCACGTTAGCCTCGCGGATGCGCCGAGGCGATGCCTCGGGCCTCCTCAAGCGGCTCGCAGGTGGCCAGGGCGGGAACCGCGGCCCGTTCGGGGATGAAAGGGGTTTTAGATGTCGGTGATGCGCAGGCCGGCGTGAGCCTTGTATCGGCGGTTGATGGAGACCAGGTTGGCGGTCAGGGCCTCGATCTGGCCGCAGTTGCGCAGCCGGCCCGCGTAGATACCGCGCACACCTGGAATCCGCGCCGCCAGAGCCTGCACCAGGTCGGTGGCCTCCCGGTCGTCGCCGAGCACCAGGACGTCCAGGTCGATGGTGTCGATCTCTGGGTCAAGCAGCAGGATGGCGGACACGTGATGGAAAGCGGCCACCACCCGGCTGCCGGGCAGCAGCGCCGCGGCCTGCTCGGCCGCGCTGCCCTCGGCGACCGGTAGCGGATAGGCACCCCGCTGGTCGAAACCGAGCGGGTTCACGCAGTCCACCACGATCTTGCCCGCCAGTTCGGCCGTCAGTCCGGACAGCAGCCCACCGTGGCCCTCCCACGGCACCGCGGCGATCACCACGCTCGCCTCGCGGGCGGCATCGGCGTTGGCCAGGCCACGGACGTGGTTTCCGATCTCCTGCCCGATCTGCTGGGCCGCGGCGTGCGCACGCTCCTGGCTGCGGGATCCGATGATCACCGAGTGCCCGGCCAGCGCGAACCGGCGGGCCAGCCCTCGTCCCTGATCCCCGGTGCCGCCGAGGATGCCGATGACGAGTCCGTCGACGGACGGGGTTTCGCGCTCAGTCATGAACTGATCATCCCAGCCAGGAGGGCCAGCACGGCGGCACCCCCCCGCCGGGGGCCCGAGGGGGTCTGGGGGAAAAGGTTTCCCCCCAGGATCAGGGGGGTCTGGGGGGATCGTCCCCCCGAGAGAATACTGTCCGTGCGGATTTGGCTGCGCGCACGGACATTTAGGGGCACCATAGATACGTGGACGCGAATCAGGTGACCACTCTCCGTGCGCTCCTTGCCTCGACCGGATGGCTCGAGCGAACTCGAGCGTTCGCGCAGGGGCTGCGCCAGGCCACCCACTCGCAAGGCGGGCTCCTGCTGGTCGGCACCCCCGACGAGGAGCCCTGGCATCTCACCGCTCACCTGGACGAGGAAAGCAGGCTGTCCGGGATTCCCGAGCTGATGCCCACGCTTGTCCGCTGGCGGGTCCCCGAGGGCGCGCCGTCGCACCTGAGGGTCGGTGTCGAGCGACTGGAGGCCGCCCAGCGGGGCGAGACGCTCTTCGTCGTGACCGCGGCGACCGCGCCGGTCCCGCTGCTCGAACGCGTCAACGACGCGCGGCGGACCGGAGCCACCATCTTCGCGCTCGACCAGGGCGATCCCGAGCTTGACGCGCTGGCCCACGAGTCGATGACGATCCGGGCCGGCTTCGACGCGGTGTCGTTCGGCGGCGCCCAGCACCTGATCAGCTCGGCGGTCGGCGAGATCGGCGCGGCCGAGGGCTTCGAGCGCGGGGAGTTCGGCGTGGCCAGCGCCGATGCCCGCGTCCCCCAGCCGGGGATGGCCGGATACCAGCGTTACCGGCCGGGCGTGCGGGGCCTGCGGGACCGGGTAGCGCGCCTGCTGGACGCGGTGAGCGGCCCGACCGGCTTAGCCCCTAAGCGCCCCTAAGCGTCCAGGGTCAGTACCATCGTCGGGCGCTCGATGATGTGGTCCGGGCGCAGCGGGCGCACGGCCGTGCCGATGGCGAAGAACTCGGTGGTGTGCGAACCCCACGTGTGGCTGTGCTGGCGGAGCTGGACGCCGACGATACCTTCCGCGTGCAGCTCCTCGGCCTCGGCCTGCATCCGGCTCATGGCCAGCTCACGGGCGTCGTACAGGGCCTGGGTGAACTGCTCGATCTCCACGTTCTTGCCGATGTTGCCCATCTTGGCGCCCATCCGCTGGTGCGCGATGTGGTACACGCACGAGCCCATGACCATGCCGAGCGGCGCGTAGCCGGCCCGGATCAGCGTCCAGAAGTCCTGGCCGGACAGGTCCGAGGTGAACGGCTGGTTCTTGTTGTTGCGCCAGTTGTCGACCCCGCCGCCGCCCGCGCCTTCCTCGGCTTTGACCGCCGTGCCGACCGCGATGAACTCCGCGATGTCCGCGCCGAACTCTTTCATCTCCACGTCCAGCCGGACCCCCACGATGCCGTCGGCCCGCAACGCGTCGGCCTCGGCCTCCATCCGGCTCATGGCCAGCTCACGGGCGTGGTACATGGCCTGGGACAGCACGTCGAGCTCCTGGTTGCGGCCCCAGCGGCCTACCTGCAGCCCGACGTGGTAAATCGAGCTGCCCAGGACCAGGCCGAGCGGCCGGAACCCGACCTCGCGGACCAGCAGGAACTCGTTGACCGACAGGTCGGAGGTGAAGATCGACCCGGGCCGGCCAGGCTGCAGTTCCTCCAAGCGGTGCATGGCATCCTGCGGAACGCCCGCGGCGTTGAGTTCGGTCGCGATGTTCGCCTGATCGGTCATGCTCTCTCCTAGATCCGGATCCTGGCGGCCTGGCGGCGCTGGGGGTCGAGGGACATGATGGCCAGCGGCGGTCCGCTGTGCCGCTGTTCCGCGTCGCTGAACCTGCCGATCGCGGTGCCGATGGTGGTGACCTCCACGATGTGATCGCGGCGGCCTTCCTGCACCGGGCACTCGCGTTCCCGCACGTGCATATCCATGTCGGCGATCACCACGCCCTCGCCGCCGAGCCGGGTGACGTCGCGTTCCAGTTGCAGCCGCGCGTCGTGCCTGGCGTCGTTGACGAGTTCGGTGTAGCCGACCACCTCGGCGTTCCCCGAGCCCCAGCGGGTCTGGCCCACGGTCAGCCAGTCATCGTGCCGGGACCCGATCGAGATGCCGAGCGCGAGCCCGGCGGGCGCCCAGCCCTTCATGATCAGCTTGGTGAAGTCCTGGCCGGACAGGTCGGAGGTAAACGGCCTCCTCGGGTGGCCGCCGCGGTGAGCCCAGGCGGACACCGGCCGCACGCCCGGGGCCCGGATGGCCGTGCCGATCGCCTTGAACTCAAGGCCGCCGGCCGGGAACCCGCCGATGGTCAGCCGGACGCCGACCACGCCGTGGCCGCCCAGTTCCTCGCACTCGGCGGTCATCCGGTCCAGGGCCTTGTGCCGCGCCTGGTACATCGCCTGGACCAGCGGCCCGTAAGAGCCGAAGCCGCCCCGGCCCGACACTTGCGTGGTGGTCCGGGCCGGGACGTAACCCCACGACCCCCAGGCGCCCGGGCAGTTGTAGCCGCCGGTGTAGCCGATGTTGTAGACGCAAGCTCCGAGGACCTGGCCGACCGGCTCGAAGCCGACGCTGCGGATCGCGGCGAACTCATCGGCCGTCAGCGCCGAACCCCAGGTGCCGCTGCGCCGGATTTCCGCCATCCGGGCCTCGGCCACGGCCGGCAGTTCATCGCTCACGCCACTAGCCTATATTTTCCGCAGACTAGTCTTGTGCGTCCCATTCCTCATTTCTCTGCTGGACCGTTTCCAGTGCGTGAGCGGCCGCTTCACGGGTGGGATAGGGACCGAGCCGGTCCTTACCCGGGGTGGGACCGTCGTCGTCTTCCACGGTGTGGTACTTGAGGCTGTACCACCACCGCTTTCCCTGTTCAGTGTCCATAACACATTAGACTCGCAAAGCATGGCGACAGTGCTTCATCCGGGCCGGCTTTCTCCCACGCGTCTGGTCCCCGCGGAGATCACGCGGCCGGAGTACGTGGGCAAGAAGCGTCCCAAGACCGGGGAACCGGACGTCAAGACGCCGGAGATCATCGCGCGGATGCGGGTGGCGGGCAAGCTGGCCGCCCAGGCGCTGGACGCGGTCGGCGCTGCTGTGGTCCCAGGCGTCACGACCGATTACCTGGATCAGATAGGCCACGACTTCCTCGTCAGCCACGGCGCTTATCCCAGCACGCTCGGATACCGCGGTTACCCGAAATCGCTGTGCACATCGTTGAACGAGGTGATCTGTCACGGGATCCCCGACGACACACTGATCAACGACGGCGACATCGTCAACATTGACATCACCGGTTACATCGGCGGGGTGCACGGCGATACCAACGCCACGTTCTGCGCCGGCGACGTGGACACCGAATCACGGCTGCTGGTCGAGCGCACGCACGAGGCGATGATGCGCGGCATCCGCGCGGTCGCGCCGGGCCGTCCGCTGAACGCCGTCGGCCGGGTGATCGAGTCGTACGCGCGGCGGTTCGGCTACGGGGTGGTGCGGGACTTCACCGGGCACGGGATCGGCCGGACGTTCCATTCCGGGCTGATCGTGCCGCACTACGACGACCCGCACAATACCGTGATCATGCAACCGGGGATGACCTTCACCATCGAGCCGATGCTCACCCTCGGCACGATCGACTACGACATCTGGCCGGACGGCTGGACGGCAGTGACCAAGGACCGCAAGCGCACGGCGCAGTTCGAGCACACGATCCTGGTCACCGACGACGGCTACGAGATCCTCACCCTGCCGTAGCCGGGCGCGGCCGTAACCGGGGCGTGCCCGGCGTGGCTGGGCGCGCCCCGGCTGGGGCTTAGGCGTCGCGCTTGCGGAACAGGACGCCGCCCACGGCGAGCAGGATCACCGTGTAAACGGCGAACACGGCGAACTGGCTCCACGGGGAGAACAGGTGGGAGTCCTGGCCTCCGACCGTGGCCGATATGGCCCGCCCCGCGGCGTCAGGCAGCCACCGCTCCAGATCGTTGTACCAGCTGGACGGCAGCAGGTGGGCCAGGATCGGGATCACGAACAGCAGCCCGATCACCGAGGTGATGGCGGCGGCGGTGTGCCGCATGATCGCCCCGGCCGCGAACGCGAACAGGCCGCACAGGGTGACGTACAGCGCGGTGCCGACGACGGCGCGCAGCACGTTGGGCCCCGATAGCGTCACGCTCGCGTGCGTGCTGGCCAGCAGCGACTGGCCGAGGAAGAACGCGATGAAGGCCGCCACCAGCGTGACCACCAGGGCCACGACAGCGAAGACCACCACCTTGGCGAGGTACACCGTGACGCGCCGGGGCATCGCCGTCAGCGAGGTCCTGATCATCCCGGTGGAGTACTCGGCGGTGAGCACGATCGCCCCGAGCACCACGATGACCAGCTGGCCCAGGAAGAAGAGCCCGGCGATGCTGGCCTGGGTGGCGTCGAAGGTCGCCCGGTCGGAGGGGGAGGTGTGCGACCAGTTGGCCGCGGTGCCCGCGCTGATCGCCGCGCCGATACCGATGCTGACCGCCAGCAACACGAGCAGCGTCCAGTAGGTGGAACGGACCGAACGGATCTTGGTGAACTCCGAGCGCAGCGTCCCGCCGAAACCGGCTCGCCCGGAGGGCGGCGGCAGGACCGGCGGACGGGGGGGCTGGGTGGTCATCGCGGTCATGTCAGATCCCCCCGTCGTGACGGTGCGGGCCTTGTGCGGCGAGCTCCGGGGCGGGCGGCTGGCCCTCCGGCGCGTGGCCCAGCTCGGGCTGGCCCTGCTCATCCCCGGCGGCCCGGTATTCCACGCTGTCGGCGGTCAGCTCCATGAAGGCCGCCTCGAGCGAGGCCCGGACCACGGTGAGCTCGTGCAGCCGCACGCCGTGCTCGAACGCGATATCGCCGACCTGGGCCGCGATCAGCCCGCTGACGGTCAGCGTGCCGTCGCCGCCGCTGGGGATGACCGTGCCTCCCGCCTCGGCCACCGCCTTGGCCAGCAGCTCAGGCTGAGGCGTGGAGACTCTCACGGTCTGCCCCGAACTGCGGGCGATGAACTCCTCCATGGTGCAGTCGGCGAGCAGCTGGCCGCGGCCGATCACGATCAGGTGATCCGCGGTGTGCTCCATCTCCGACATCAGGTGGCTGGACACGAACACCGTGCGGCCCTCGGCCGCCAGCGCCTTCATCAGGTTGCGGATCCACAGGATCCCCTCCGGGTCCAGCCCGTTGACCGGCTCGTCGACCATGAGCAGCGCCGGGTCACCGAGCAGCGTGGCCGCGATGCCAAGCCGCTGGCTCATGCCGAGCGAGAACCCCTTGGCGCGCTTGCGCGCCACCTCGGTCAGGCCGACCAGCTCGAGCACCTCGCCTACCCGGCGCTTGGGCAGGTTGTTCGTCTGGGCCAGGCAGAGCAGATGGTTGTAGGCGGACCGGCCGCCGTGTACCGCTTTGGCGTCGATCAGCGCGCCCACCTCGCGCATCGGATACGCCAGCTGAGCGTATTGCTTGCCGGCGATGGTGACGGTGCCGGCATCCGGGTAGTCCAGGCCAAGAATCAGCCTCATGGTTGTGGTCTTGCCGGCGCCGTTCGGGCCGAGAAAGCCCGTTACCGTGCCCGGCGCCACGCTGAACGACAGGTCGTTGACGGCGATTTTGTCGCCGTACCGCTTGCTGAGCCCCCGTACCTCAATCATCGAATGTCCTCTCTGACGGCATGTTCGGAAAATGCCGCCACGGCCCGTTCAGCCTATTACTTCCACATTGCGGGATGATGAATTACGGGCTCAGGCAGGGCGGTGGCGCGCCCGGGCGTGCAGGCTGATCGAGTAACCCGCGCCGTGACCGCGCAGGCGGTGCCGCTGGCCGTGCACCCGGGTCGGGCCGGGGCGCAGTACCGCGCTGCCCGGGGCTCCGTCGGTCGCCTCGCCCGCGATGATCGTGGCCACGTCGCAGTCACAGTCCCGGCCCGAGTCGCCGGGCGGCAGGACCACCAGCCAGGCCCGATAGCAGAGGTGGTCCTCAACCGCGATTTCTACCGAACGGTCCGGGTTGAAGCCCACCAGTCCCCACCACCGCTCCGGCGTGGCGGCGAGCATCCGCAACTGCCCAGCCAGCGTGCCGAGCGTGACCTGGGGGACCTCCGGCGCGCGGGGGGCCGGCCGGGCGGGGAGGGGCAGGGCAGCCTCGGCCAGGATGGCGATCTCCGGGGCAACAGACATATCGGCGATCAACGGAAGTCCTTCGCGGGCATCGGGGCCTGCCCGTAGCGGGCAGCCTCCGGGGCGACAACGGTCAGCTGAGGGTCGTCGTCAGCAACAACACGAAGGACAGAGCACGCGCGCGGGCATCGCGGTGACACCGTGATGACGGACGGCGCGGCTTGGCATGCGGGTCAGCTTACCCGGCGGGTGACCGCGCGTTGTCACATTGAGGTATCAGTTCGTTCCAGCCGCTCGATCGCAGGACGCACTGCTTCCTCGCTGATGCTGTCCGCGGCTTCCCGGGTCCACGCGGCGGCGCACAGCGCGCGCAGGCCGTCGATGCGCTCGCCGTCACCGGTCAGCTCCAGCCGGTCGCCGTCCAGGCGCGCCGTCCAGCCGCCGCAGCCGTACGCACCGTCTTTTTCCGTGATACCGGGATGTGGCTCGAGCAGACCGGCCAGGTCCTCGGCCAGGTAGGTGGGACGCTGCGACGGCGGCGCGAGTACGGCTTCGGCCGGGCCGGTCACCCCGGTCAGCACGAGCATGCTGTCCGCGTCGACCCGGTGGGCGGCCTCGATGTCGGTGTCCAGCCGGTCACCGACGACGAGCGGATGGCGGGCGCCGGTCCGCAGCACGGATTCGTTGTGCAGCGGCGGCTCGGGCTTGCCCGCCACCAGCGGCTGGACTCCGGTCGCGGTCGCGATGACCTGCAACAGTGACCCGTTCCCTGGCTGGCGGCCGCGCCGGCTGGGCAGCGTGAGGTCGCCGTTCGACCCGACGAACAGCGCCCCGGCGGCGACCGCCAGGCTGCCCTCGGCCAGCATCGAGTAGCTGACGTCGGGCGAATAGCCCTGGACCACCGCCAGCGGATGGTCGTCGGCGGTGCTGACTGGGCGCAAGCCGCGTTCCCGCAGCGCCATCCGCAGGCCACTGCCGCCGATGACCAGGACCGGCGCGCCTGCCGGAAGGCGTTCGGCCAGCAGCCGGGCGGCGGCCTGGGCGGAAGTCACCACGTCTTCCTGCGCGGCCGGGACGCCGAAGCTCGTCAGCAGCGCGGCGATGGCGGCCGGGGTGCGGAAGGCGTTGTTCGTCACGTAGGCCAGCCGCATGCCCGCCGCATCGGCCTTGCGCAGCGCCTCGGCCGCCCCGGGGATGGCGGTGCCGCCCAGGTAGACGACCCCGTCCAGGTCGAGCAAGCCGACGTCGTAGATGGTGTCGAGGGGTTCGGCGCTGCCGCGCGGCCCTATGGTCATCCGAGGCCTCCCTGGGCGGTCTTCCTGGCGCGCAGCGTAGCCCGGACCGAAAGGAGGGCTTCGGTGTAGTGCACGGCGTCGGGCCGCATGGCGGCGGCGAGCGCGAGGTATTCGGCCGCCCCGGCGTGGTCCCCGGTCCTGGCCAGAGCGAGCCCGAGCCCGAAGTTCGCGTAATCGTCCGACGGGCTGGCCTCTACGATCATCCGGAAATTGGCCGCCGCGTCGGCATACTGGCCCGCGTCGAACTGGGCCCGCGCCAGGGCCTCCCGGACGCTGCGGGAGCCGGGTTCGGCCGTCGAAGCGCGCTGCAGGACCTGGGCCGCGGCCGCGGGACTGCCGCGGTCCAGCAGCTCCATGCCGCGCTGGTACCAGGCGTGCACGTCATCCGCAGATCCTTCGGATAGGGGCGGGCCAGGGAAGTTTTCTTCCGGATGGGAATCCCTGCTCCCGCTTGATCCTTTTGACATGATGTGCAGACCCTTCCGTCCGACCCTGGTTCCGGTCTCGTGCTGGCACCCTTCCGCGGTATCCGGTATGCCCGTGACCGGGTGAGCGGTATCGCAAACGTCACATCACCACCGTACGACGTGATTAACGGCGGCATTCTCGATCATCTGCGGGCAGCGGATCCGCACAACGTTGTCCGCCTCATCCTGCCAGGTGAGTACGCGGACGCAAGCAAGGCGGCGGCCGGCCTGCTCCGCGAGTGGCTGTCCGCAGGCGTGCTCATCCGGGACCGGATGGCCTCCCTGTACATCTACGAACAGTCTGGTCTTGACATGGCCTCGCCGTGGCTGCAGCGCGGCATCATCGGCCTGGTCCGGCTGGGCTCGCCCGAATCGGCGGGCATCTTGCCGCACGAGGGCGTCATGCCCGGCCTGGTGGCCGGACGGCGGAAGCTCATGGCGGCCACCCAGGCCAACCTGGAGCCGATCTTCCTCATCTATGACGGGGAACAGCCTGGTCCGGCCGCGGACCCAGCTACCGGGGAGGGGGCCACCGCGATCGTGGACCGGGTCACGAGCGAGCGTGCGCCGCTGGTGTCGATCACGACGGAGGACGGCGTGACCCACCGGCTGTGGCGGATCGGCGATTCCGTCGAACAGCCCGCTATCTCCGCCGACCTGGCCGGGCGCCGGGCGCTCATCGCCGACGGCCATCATCGGTATGCCGCCTACCTGGACCTGCAGGCCGAGATGCACGCGGCCGGACTGGGCGCCGGGCCGTGGGACTACGGGCTGGCGTTCCTGGTCGACTCGGCGGCCTACCCGCCCCGGCTGGGCGCGATCCACCGGGTGCTGCCCGGCCTGCCCCCGGACCGCGCGGCCGAACTGGCCAAGGCCGCGTTCACCGTGCAGGACCTGCCCGCCGGCCTCAGCCTGGACGACGCGTTGCAGCGCCTGGCCGCGGCCAGGCCGGAAGGTCCCGCCTTCCTGCTAGCCGGCGGTCCGGTGTTCCACCTGCTGACCCACCCGGACCCGGTTCAGCTCGCCGCATCGATGCCGACCGGAGCCTCCGCGCCCTGGCAGACCCTCGACGCGTCGGTCATGCAGCAGTTGCTGCTCGGCCGGCTGTGGGGCGTCACCGACAGCGAGCGCGACGTCCTCATCGACCACGACGCGGCCGACGCGGTGCGAGCGGTCTGCGCCGGGGGCACCGCCGTGATCTCGAACCCAGCGTCCTTCGAGGCCGTCGTCCGGATCGCGGCCCACGGCGAGCGGGTGCCGCGTAAGTCGACCTCGTTCGGCCCCAAACCGCGTACCGGCTTGGTCCTGCGCACGTTCGGCCCGTCCGATTGAATGGACGGCATGGGAGAAGCAATCAGACCGGCGGACATCACCGATCTGGGGCACGAGGTGTTCCAGATCGACACCCGGATGGCCGGATACGAAGGGATCACGGCCGGCTACCTGATCCGGGCCGACCGGCCGTGCCTGGTGGAAACCGGGACCGCGCCGTCCGCGCCGGTGGTTCGTGATGCACTAGCCCGGCTCGGGATCGACGCCGGCGACCTGGCCACCGTCGTGGTCACCCATATCCACCTCGACCACGCGGGCGGGGCGGGCGACATCGCCGCGATGTTCCCGACGGCCCAGATCGTCGTGCATCAGCGGGGCGCACGGCACCTGGCCGACCCCAGCAGGCTCATGGCCGGCGCCCGGCTGGTCTACGGCGGCGCGCTCGACCGGCTTTTCGGCGTGCTCGCTCCCGTACCTGCCGAACGCATCGTGGCGCTCGACGATCTCGGAACCGTCGATCTCGGCGGCGGGCGGCGCCTGGACAGCCACTACTCCCCCGGCCACGCCAAGCACCATGTCGGCCTCGTCGACTCCGACACCGGCGACCTGTACGTCGGGGACGCGGCGGGCGTGTACCTCCCAGAAACGGGCGACGTCAGACCCGCGACGCCGCCACCGGACTTTGACCTAGAGACCGCGCTCGCCTCGCTGCGCAGGTTCGCCGCGCTGCAGCCCGCGCGGCTGCTGTTCAGCCACTACGGGCCGGCGACCGAAGTCAGCCAGACGCTGGACCGTTCGGCGGAAGAGATCATCATCTGGGTGGAGGAGACGCGCCAGGCACACGCAGCAGGCCTGGACCTCGACCATGCGGTCGCCATGGTGCGGGAACGCACCAAAGACCGCTACGCGGCGTGCAGCCCTGAGGCTGATCCGGCCATCGCGGAGAAGTTCGAGCGGGTCAGCAGCGCCTTGGGCAACGTCGAGGGCATCGTGCACTGGCTCGGCAAGACCGGATCCTAGAGGGTGCGGGAGGTGCAGAGGTTGTCTGGGCCGGCTGATCGCCGACGACTGCCGCTACTGGAGGATGAGGATCTGACCGGTGAGGCGGTCATCGAGCCGAGCCGGCTGATCCGCCCGGTCGACGCGCCGACGGTCGCCGTGGCGTGCTTCTTCCGTGACGTCGTCGAGGAACTCTCCGGTCGTCAAGACGCGAGGC
>JBAUAY010000165.1:0-2276 GCA_049676235.1 Streptosporangiaceae bacterium | reverse complement strand
GCCCAGGCCCGCTCACGGGCCGCCGCCCGCGCCGCCCGGATCGCCTTCAGTGCCGGCAGCCCTGCCGCAGCCAGGTCCCTGACCAGCCGAGACACCACCGGGTCGGACGCGACCGGCCCGGCCAGGTCCGGCTGTTCCCGCAGCACCGCGATGTCGGCCAGGCAGTCCCCGCCGAGAGCGACGGCGGCGGCCAGGTCCGCGATGACCTTCCCGGGGTCGTGGACCGCCCGCGGCGCCCGCCACCGGGCCAGGTTCTGCGACAGGCCCCGGCCCAGCCCGGTGACCCGCATCGTCTCCCACAGCAGCACCGCTCCGGCCTGGGACACCAGCCCCCGCCCGTCAGCGGACACCGTCACACGGCTACCTCGTGCGCTATTCTTCACCTGGAAAGTGCCTTCGGCTCGGGTACGGACAGGACTCTCGACAAGCCCAATCCTCCCAGGTCAAAGCAATGCCGGTGAGTTAAGCCGTTTGCGCTGGTGGGGCTGCATTCTGGCTGACTTTGATCTTGTAGGTGACCCGGCTGGGCGGCCTTTGCTGTCCTCGTTTCATGGGCGGGAAGTTGTTCTTCGGCTGCTTCCTGACGCGTTCGTATTGCCGGTCCCGCCGGCGAGGCAGGATGTCGGCGAGGAGATCGCTGATGGCCTGGCGGCGTGCCAGGTCCAGGCTGCGCGGGGTGATGATGGCGTGGCTGGCGGCGTGGTCGCGGGCGACGCGGACGGTCACCGTGAAGGAGATCCGGTCGGGGTCGATGCCGGCCTGCTTCGCGGCTTCGGCTTCCAGAGCGCATAGTGCCTGGTAGACGGTGAGGAACGCGAACAGTTCCTGGCAGACCAGCTCGGGTGACCTGGAGCGCAGGATGAACGCGGCGCCGCGGAGCCGGGTCTTCAGCTCGGCGTAGCCGTTCTCACTTTCCCACCGTTCGTGGTAAAGGGCCGCGAGGTCGCCGGCTGGTGCCTGCCGGTGATCCAGCAGGGTCGTGACCAGCCGGAACGGCTCGATCCGGGTGGTGCCGTCAGCGGCACGGACCGTGACGGTGTACTCGATGATCCGCACGGCGTGGCCCTCGGGGCGGCCAGGCGGGATCCGGCCGGCGGCGCGGGCCTGGCCGAGGCGGGCGTTCTCCGCTGGAGTGGGCATCACGGACAGGAACGACCCGTCCGGCAGCACTGCTGACGGCGTGAACACCAGGTTCTTCTTGATCCGCCAGGCCAGGTCGGCGCCGGTCCCGGCGGCCAGCCCCCACAGCTCCCAGCCGGCAAAGTTACGGTCAGCCAGCAGCAGCATCCCGGGACCGAGCGCAGGCAGCAGCCGCCGGGCGAGCTTGTGCTCACTTGCCCTGGCCACACCGTCGAAGACCGCGCCGATCAGGGCATGGGTGCCGCACTCGATCAAGGCCATCAGCCGCAGTTGCGGGCCGCCGCCCTGAACCCCGCCGAACGCCGCGGCATTGGCCGGGGTATCGGCCGCGTCTATCCCGGTCCCGTCCCAGGCCACCAGCCGCAGGCCGAACGCGAACGCACCCGGCGTCCCCGGCACCGCCAGCGCCCCGCGCTGCAGGCCGAACAGCAGCTCAAGCGGCCTGACCCCCAGCCGCTGCCTGGCCCTGGTCAGCGCCGAGCTGGTCGGCAGCGCCACGCCGTCCAGGTGGCGCAGCCCGTTCGTCAGCCAGCGCATCACCGACCGGTACCCCGGCGGCCCCATGCTGTCCGCACCGCTGAACAGGCACAGCCCCAGCACGAAATACACCACCGCCCGCGCCGGCAACAGCCGCCGCCGCTTCTCCCGGCACCCGGCCCGCTCGATCACCTCGTCCACCAGGCCCGGGCTGATCTCCCTGGTCAGCACCCCGAGCCCGACCAGGCACGACCGGTCAGACCCGCCATCCCAGGCCGGCAGTCTCAGGCCCTCGGCGGTGGAAAGCGGCAACACGGGCATGACACACTGAGCGCGCAACGGAGTTCCTCGACAGGCAGATGCGATCTTGGTCGACCGCAGTCCTATCGAGGACTTCGTTGCATACAAGCCACGGCGCGCCGGGCGACACCAAATCGCGACATTCGCCCGGTCATGACGGTTCCCGTGCCACCACGCGCCTACTACCAGCGCAAACGGCTTAACTCACCGGCATTGCTTTGACCTGGACGGAGTGGGCTTGTCGAAGGTCCTGTCCGTTCCCAGCTGAAGGCACTTTTCAGGTGAAGAATAGCGCACGCACTGCCAGGGTGCAGGTGTCGTCTGACGGCCGGGGCCTGGTGTCCCAGGCGGGGGCAGTC
>JBAUAY010000164.1:0-10390 GCA_049676235.1 Streptosporangiaceae bacterium | reverse complement strand
GTCTCGCCGGGCACGGCCTGCGGCCGTACGGTCCGGTTACCGCCGGTGGCTGATTCCGGCGCCTGCCGGCTGTTTCCGCGGTCCCGGCGGTGTCGGGCCGGCCAGCGGAGGCGCCGGGCCGGGGCCTGCGTCGTGTCGTCCGTGCGCCCGGCGGGTGGCTCGGGCAGGCCATTCTGGCGATGGATCCTCATACCTGGCAACACGGGGCCGGACGGGAGATTGTTCATGCCGGTGACCGGCTGACGTCAGGCCGTCGGAAGCTTTCCCAGGGCGAGCGCGACCACGGCGGGGGTCAGGGCCAGCAGCACCGGGGTCAGCGCGAGCGCCGCGGCGGTGGCGCGGAGCAACTGCCGCCGTGCGCGCCCCAGCTGCTCGCTAGGTCCGAGGAGCCGGTGAATCCGCTGGACCGAGTCGGTGGCACCCGCGGCGAGGGTCGACGCAGGACTGGCGGCGGTGGCCAGGACGACTAGGGCGGTGGCGAGCAGCCGGGGATCGCGGGCTCGGGTGGCCGCATCGTCGGCGTGCAGTTCCACCAGCCGCGCGACCTGCCCTTCGGCGGCCCGCATCAGCGGCAAGAACGGGAGCACCTCGCGGCCGATCCTCGCCATGGCCAGCAACCGGTGATGACGGCCGGTCAGGTGAGCGCGCTCGTGCGCCAGGACCGCATCCAGCTGGCCGGGATCGAGCGCCTGCACCGCACCGGTGGTCAGGATCACCGTGGGCTGCCGACCCGCCACGCAGTAGGCAACCGGCTGGGTGTGCTCCACCAGCACGGCCCCCAGGGTCGGCTCGGGCTGCCCGACCATTCGCGCGGTCTGCGCGTGGTGCAGCGCCTGCCGCCCGGAGGCGCGGAAATGGGTCACCGCGGTAAGCGCGGTCCGGGCGGCGACAGCGCCCGCCAGGGTGAGGCCGAGCCCGGCGACCGTAGCGCCGCCCGGGGTGCCGTAGGTGGCTTGGAGCCGGTGCACGCAGGCTCCGATCAGGTCGCTCAGCCCCCCGCCGAGGGCGGTCGCATGAACGGCCAGCGTCAGGCCGGCCAGCCCGAGCGCGGCGATGACCGACCACCCGGCCGCCAGATAGGTGACGATGGCCAGCAGCGGCGCCCGGGCCGTCCACTTGGCGCGGCCGAGCATCCTGGGGCCTAGGATGCCGAGGCCGGCCGCGTACGCCACCAGCACCGCAGCGACGGTCACCGGGGCTCGCCGGCCTTGGGCTCGCCGAGTGCCTGTTCGAGCGCCTCGCGCAGCAGCGCTGCGTCGTGCGGGCTCATCTGGAGCGCGAAATGCGCAAGCGCCGTGCGCCGGTCCGGGTTGGTAGCCAGCGCGTCGTTCATCAGCGCCGCGGTGTAACCGGACCGGGACCCGGTGGGTTCGTAGCGCCAGGCCCGGCCATCCCGCTCCCGCCGGAGCCACCCCTTGCGGTACAGGTTCTCCATGACCGTCATCACGGTGGTGTAAGCCGGCGCCCGGTCGTCATGCAGAGCGTCGACCATCTCGCGGACCAGCACCGGCCGGCCCCACTCCCACAGCTGGTCCATGATCACGGCTTCCAGCTCACCGAAACGTCGCATCCTCACTCCCGAACATGGCTGCGCCAAACGGCGCGTCCGCCGTTACCTACTATTACGCATAGAACAACCCTGCGGTTCAGGTGCCGCCTCTTTCCTTCCGGCCAGCCATCTCCCCTTGGCCAGCGGGCCGGGGAGCTCGTTGACAGAGCGGCTACTAGTGAACATAACACATTTACTATCCGTGTTAGTAGACATGGCTGCTATCACAGATGCTCCCCGAGACGGGCTGGGCGGAGACCCCGACGCCGTCATCCGCGAGCTGTACTCGCACTATGCCAAGGCCCTGCACGGTTACGTGGAGCAGTTCTGCCCGGACCGGGCGAGCGCGGACGACATCGTGCAGGAAACTTTCATCCGGGCCTGGCGCCACCTGCCCCAGCTGAGCGCCGATGGCCGGCCGATCCGGCCATGGCTGTTCCGGGTCGCGCGCAACTTGCTGATCGACGCGAACCGGGCCGCGCGAGCCCGGCCGATGGCAGTGCCGGACCAGGCGGCCGGGGAGGTCGGGACCGATTCTGGATTGGAGGAGATCCTGGACCGGCAGCTCGTTTCTGCCGCGCTGGCGCACCTGTCGCCCGCGCACCAGACCGTGCTCGTGGAGACCTTCTACCGGGGCGGGACCATGGCCACGGTCGCCCGCGAGCTCGGCATACCGCACGGCACGGCCAGGTCACGGCTGCACTACGCGCTCGATGCCATGCGCAAGGAGCTCCAGGAGCACGACGCGATCGCGGCGTCCTGATGAACAACCGCCTACCCTGGGAGATCGCGGCCGCCGAGGCCGATGACGGGAAGGTTGCGGCGGCCGCAGAGGGCCAGGCCGTTCGGCGCATGATCGTGGTGATGCTGCTCATCGCGGTAGCCCTGGACCTGACCCGGTGCAGTCTCGTCCTGGCGGCGGCGCGGCACCCGGCTCGGGCCGCCGGGCTGGTCGCCGCCGCACTGACCGCGCGGACCGCGCGCGAATGCCGGGCCGGCCAGCGCCGGGCAGGCTGGGCAGCGTTGCTCATCGGTGCCGCTTCGGCCCCGCAAGCGGCTGCGTCGGGTTTCCGCGCCCCCTATACGATCCCCGACGCGGCCACTGCTGCCCTGGGGACACTGCTGGCTATCACCATCCTGGCGACCGCCGGCCGGATAGACCGCTGGGACGCGACACCGAAAAACCCCGTGTGCTGGACCGAGGAGCCGGGACCACCTCGGCGGCCGGGACCGGTACCACCTTTGGCCATCCCCTCTGATGGTTCTCACCTGGAACTCCCGGGACCAGCTCGCTGAAATTCTGCCCGATCTGATACACACCGCCTGGATCCTCCGGGACGGGCGGCCCCCGATGCTGCGGATGTCATAGGCCGTTGCCTAGCTCTTGGGGAGCTAGGCAACGGCCTGAAGTCGTCCGGGCCGGTCCATGCCCCGGGGCGGAGTAGTTACCGGACGATGTCCGGCAGTATTACGGCGTGTCCTACGGCACCGTCCGGCGTGCGATGCAAGTGCTGCGCGACCGCTGTCTGATCACGATCCACGGGCGGGAACGTTCGTCCGGAGTGAATAACTTGCGATATCCAAGGTTGCGATAGCCCCTCATCCGCTGCTCCCAATCCGTCGCTCCCAGGCGCGCCCTGTGGCTGCGGGCTCTGCGGTGCTTGGCGGCGGTTGCTTTTCAGCTGGCATGGCGGAGCGTCTCGTCCGTTGGCCGGGGCCGGGCCTGGGGAATGCTGCCGCGGAATCCTGGCGAGTAGGCGAGGTGGAACCCGCGGGTGGGAACTGTGGCGCCAAGCTGCGCGAAGAGCCCTGCGGCCGAGAGCGTCGCCCGCCAGAGTAGGGCGTACTGCGGCGGTGGCGTCAGGCTGCGCAATGCCGGGGCGAAGCGCGGCTCGGTGAAGTGGGCCATGAGCCCGCGCAGCCACGCGCGGGAGTAGGTGAAGCTGGCGGCGGCCCCCGTGGCCGCGAGCGGGTGAAGCAGTTCGATGATCAGCTGCGGGTCGACTTCGGCGCCGGGGGCGAGCGCCCCGGCCTGCCGGGCCAGCTGTATCGCCGCTGGCCCGTCCCCGGCGAGCACTGCGGCGGCGAGCTGCCCGAATGGCGCGGGGATGCCGCCGGGTGTGGCGGCGACCGCGCCGAAGTCCAGCATGCCGAGACGGCTGCCCGGGAGCAGTAGGAAGTTGCCGGGGTGCAGGTCAGCGTGCATCCAGCCGGTGCACGCAGCGGGGGCGTAGATGGCGTGCCCGAGCAGCCGGCCGGCCAGGTCAGCCGCGTCGCCTTGGTCGAGCTCGCGCCAGCCCTCTGGGAGCAGATCCGTGCGTCCGTCGAGCAGCGCGGACAGGGGCGCCCCTTGCTGCCAGCGGGTGATGAGCACCCGTGGTGTCGCGGCGTAGACGGCCGGGACCGTTACGCTGGTCCGGCCCGGCGGTTCGTGTGCCCCTGCGGCGCGGGCCGCGGCGATTTCCTTCGGAAGGTGGTGCGTGAACGCGGCCGCGACTTCCGCCTGGACACGTCCCTCGCGTACGTAATCCAGCTCCTCGACGATGCGCCCGGCGAGCTCGTCCGCCAGCCCGGACACGTTCAGCCTGGTGAGCCGGGCCGTCACCCGCGCCAGCAAGCGGGCCTGGCGAAGGTCCGAGCGCAGCGCCTGGCCCACCCCTGGGTACTGCACCTTCACCGCCACCTCAACGACCTGGCCGCCGTCGATTCGCCATTGTCCGCGGTGCACCTGGCCGATCGAGGCCGCCGCAGCCGGGATGTCGTCGAATGCCACCAGCCGGTCCTGCCAGCCCGGCCCGTAGGCGACGGTGAGGTCAGCGGCCACGACCCGGCGGGCGACCTCGGCAGGCATGGCCGGCGCCGCGTCCGCGAGCCGCCGCAGGGCTGACCGGTACGGCGCCGCGACCTCCTCCGGCATCGCCGCCTCGAACACCGACATTGCCTGCCCCAGCTTGGCTGCCCCGCCTTTCAGTTCGCCCAGGGTGGCAAACACTTGCTCGGCGGTGCGGGCGGCGACCTGGTCAGTAGCGGCCCGAGACAGTCGACTGGCGGCGCCGGCGGTGCGGACAGCATGCCGCAGCGGCAGCATAGCTAGCCGGCCGGTACGCCCGAGCGCACCGGTCGGCAGCACCGGCCGCTCCCGGTCACCTACTGCTGGCAGCGGCGGCTGTTGACGCCGGTGTCCATCGGTCATCTCGACGGTCCTCCCTCGGCTGTTGCTTGCTGTGACCGTCCTCGCGGACCTGGCGCCGCGACGGCGCAGCGGCGGTGCCGCCTCAACTACTAACACGCATAGGAGATGAGGGTTGTTCAGGGTTCCCGCCTGGCGGCTGTCCGGTAGGCCACAGCAGGAAAACCGGCCGGCCGTTCCAGCCGGCCATGGCGGCCTGGGCGCCAGGTCACACGCGGTCCTAAGGTGCGCCGCTCTCCCAGTCCTTCCAGGGGCGGTTGCCGTGCAGAGTTGCCGCGCGATCGTCTGATCGGCGATGTACGGCGCGAAAGAGTGGTCTCAACCCGCCCCCCTCTCCCATCCGTACCGTCCCTTGTGTCCCCGAGATTCAATGAATGTGACGTTCTACCCGAAAGAGTCAATAGAGTGCCACATTCATGGGTTTCGCGGCATTTCACCCCAACTTGCTCGGTAACCGATATGGGTGGAATGTGCAGCTTTGGGCGAGGCAGGGCAGTCGGCTGGCGCCTAACGGGCGCGGGGCGAGCGGCCTAGCGGGGCCTCCCGCGGCTATCTGGGTGGGGTGCCGGCTGGCCGGGTCTGCTCCGATCTCGGCCAGGGCGCCCGCACGTGGGCTGCGCAGTTCCCGCCTAAGCAGCTTCCCGCTGGCGTTCTTGGGCAGCCGCTCGACGATCACGATGCGCCGGGGCACCTCGAAGCCGGTGCCCCGGGGCGCCGTCGTTGGCTCCGGTCGCTTCGTCCTGATAGCCAGCGGCGCGTAAACGAGGAACTATGGAGCTATGTCGATCGCCATCACCGAAGAGCACCGGGCCCTCGCCCAGACCGTCGCCGGGTTGCTGACCAAGCATCAGTCCCGCGCGGCGGCCCGCAGCCTCCTCGGGGCCCAGACGGACGCGCGGCCGGCCTTCTGGGCCGAGCTGAGCGGCCTCGGCCTACTCGGGCTGCACATTTCAGAAGAATATGGTGGCTCGGGCTTCGGGCTGTCAGAAACGCTGGTCGTGGCCGAGCAGATGGGCCGGTACCTCGCACCGGGGCCGTTCGTCCCGACCGTAGTCGCCAGCGCCGTGTTGGCTGTTGCCGGGCCTGATGACCTGCAGAAACGGCTGCTGCCTGCGCTGGCTGATGGCAGCACGATCGGCGCGGTCGCGCTGGGCGGCGAGGTGAGGTATGCCGACGGTGCCGCGACGGGGAAAGCTGGTGTGGTGGTCAGCGGCCACCTGGCTGACGTACTGCTTGTGCCTGCCGGTGATGACGTGGTGGTGATCGAGAAGTCGGCCGGCGGCGTTCAGGTCGAGGTACCCGCCAATCTGGACCAGAGCCGGCGTGCGGCCAGGGTCATGCTCGACGCGGCTCCGGCGACGGTGCTGCCCGGCGCGCGCGGGCTGCTGACCGACGTGGCCCGGACGATGTTCGCGGCGGAGTCGGCCGGCGTCGCCCGCGAGACCACTGAGCAGGCGGCCGACTACGCCAAGATCCGCCAGCAGTTCGGCCGCCCGATCGGGACCTTCCAGGCGGTCAAGCACCATTGCGCGAACATGCTGGTGGAGGCGGAGCTGGCGGCGGCCGCCGCGTGGGATGCGGGCCGGGCCGGGATCGGCGGTGGTGATCAGCTCAGTTACACCGCGGCTATCGCGGCGGTCCTGGCCGTTCCGGCCGCAGTCAGCAACGCCAGCCTTAACATCCAGGTGCATGGCGGGATCGGGTTCACCTGGGAGCACGACGCGCACCTGTACCTGCGCCGGGCCGCGGCCATCGCCGCTGTAGTGGACACCGAGCAGGCGGCGATCGAGGTCACCGATCTGGTCCGCCGTGGCGTGCGCCGGGCCGCCGCGATTGACCTGCCCGCCGCGGCGGAGCCGATCCGGGCGGCGATCCAGCCCGAGGTAGCCCGGCTGCGCGACCTGACGGGCAAGGCAAGGAAGCAGGCGCTGATCGAGACCGGCTACGTGATGCCGCACTGGCCGAAGCCGTGGGGCCGGGACGCGTCCGCCATCGAGCAGCTAGTGATCGAGCAGGAGTTCGCCGAGGCCGGGATCAAGCGGCCCAGCTACGGCATCACCAGCTGGATCATCCTGACCTTGATCCAGCACGCCAGCCCGGACCAGGTAGCGCGCTGGGTCCGTCCGGCGCTCAACCAGGACGTGATCTGGTGTCAGCTGTTCAGCGAGCCAGGCGCCGGGTCCGACGCGGCGGGCATCAGGACGAGGGCGACGCAGACCGAGGGCGGCTGGCGGATCAACGGCCAGAAGGTCTGGACCAGCGGCGCGCAGCTGGCCAGCTTTGGCCTGGCCACGGTGCGGACGAACCCGAATGCGCCCAAGCATGAGGGCATCACCACGATGGTGATCGACATGCACGCTCCCGGCGTCACCGTCCGGCCGCTGAAGATGCCGACCGGGAACTCGGATTTCAACGAGGTCTTCTTCGACGACGTATTCGTACCCGACGCCGACGTCGTCGGACCGGTCGATGCCGGCTGGACCGTGGCGCGCGCGACGCTCGGCAACGAGAGCGTCAGCATCGGCGGCGGTGACGGCGGCATGGTGATGCCGGGCGAGGCGTTCATCGCCCCGCTCGACGCGCACCCGGAGCGGCTGGCCGGCGGGGCCGGACGGGTCGGCAGGCATATCTCGCGCACGCAGGCGATGGGCGTGCTGAACCAGCGCAGCGCCTACCGGGCGGTGACGGGCGGCGGCCCGGGGCCGGAGGGCAACATCACTAAGTTGCTGCTGTCCGAGCTCGGCCACGAGACGGCCGCGATCATGGCGGAACTCGCGGGGCCGGACGCGGCGTTCCTGAAGGGCGACGGCGCGATGGCGGCCACGCTCATGCTGATGCATCGAGCGATGTCGATCGCCGGCGGCACGTCTGAGATCAAGCGGAACCAGATAGCCGAGCGGATACTCGGCCTCCCCCGAGACCCGCTCATCAAGTAGACATGACCGAGACTGCGCGGCTGGCCCAGCTTCTGGCGTCGCGTCTGCAGGTGTTGTGGGGGGCGGCCGCCGAGATCACCGGCATCCAGCGGCTGTCGGGTGGCGCGAGCCGGGAGAGCTGGGGCGTTCAGGCCCGGATGACCGACGGTGCGGAGCATCGCCTCATCCTGCTCCGTGACCCGGGTCGGTCAGATCGTCACCGGGACGTGGCCGTCGAGGCGGCAGCCATGGTCGCGGCGAGAGCGGCCGGCGTCCCGGCGCCCGAGCTCTATGACCACGGCGAGGAAGCCCTCGGCCCCGGCCGGGCCTACCTGCTGATGGAGCGCCTGGACGGAGAGACGATCCCGCGGCGGCTGCTGCGAGACGACGCGTACGCAGCTGTGCGGCCCCGGCTCGCGCGCCGTCTCGGGAAGATCCTGGCCCGGATCCACCAGGTAGATCCCGGTTCTGTCGCTGGCCTGCCTCGGGTCGATGCGCTCAGCGAGGCGATCGGGCTGTACGAGGACTTCGCCGAGCCGCGGCCTGCGCTTGAGATCGGCCTGCGGTGGCTCGTCAGGCACCGGCCGCCTCCCTCGGCGGACGCTCTGGTGCACGGCGATTTCCGGACCGGCAACCTCATCGTGAGCCAGGACGGGCTGCGGGGCGTGCTGGACTGGGAGCTCGCCCATCGCGGTGACCCGATGCATGACCTGGGCTGGCTATGCACGAAGGCGTGGCGGTTCGGCTCGGCGAACCCCGTCGGTGGTTTCGGCGCTCGCGCCGACCTGATGTCGGGCTACGCCGAAGGCGGCGGCAGCCCTCCGGACGAGGCCACCCAGCGGTGGTGGGAGCTGTACGGCACCGTGCGATGGGCTCTCCTTTGCCGTCGGCAGGCCGCGCGGTACCTCTCGGACTCCGAGCCTTCGATTGAGCTCGCCGTGCTCGGCCGCCGCGTATGTGAGCAGGAATATGACATTCTGCTCGCGCTGGGCTACGCCGCGCCATTGAAGATCACGGACCCGCTGGAGGACACCGTCGGCCCGGCTACGGCCCCCCACGACCGGCCGACCGGCCCCGGCCTGCTCCGTGCCGTCCGCGAGTTCCTCGCCACCGAGGTCACCGTGACGGATCCCAGCTTGGCGTTTCATGCCCGGGTCGCGGCAAACGCGCTGCGAATCGCCGAGCGTGAGGCCATGCTCGCCGCCGGGCATGCGCGCGACCACCGGGCCAGGCTCGCCGCTCTCGGCTGCGCCGACGATGCCGAGCTCTGCACGGCTATTCGCGACGGGTCGCTCGATCACCGTTTCGACGATGTCATCGCGGCGGTCCGCGCCATGGCCGTCGATAAACTCGCGGTCGCCAACCCCAGCCACCTGGCCCGGCCCGGATGAGCCGCCGAAGGGGACGAGAACGTGGACTTCAATCTGCCCGAGGACCTGCGGCAGTACCTGGAAGAACTCGACGAGTTCATCGAGCGCGAGATCAAGCCGCTCGAGCAGCAGGACGACAATATCCGGTTCTTCGATCACCGCAGGGAGGACGCCAGAACCGACTGGGACCGCAGCGGGCTGCCCAGCCGCGACTGGGAGGCGCTGCTCGCGGAGGCCCGGCGGCGGGCCGACGCGGCCGGCCACTACCGTTACGCGTTCCCGAAGGAATACGGCGGCCGGGACGGGACCAACCTCGGTATGGCGGTGATACGCGAGCATCTGGCCAGCAAGGGCCTCGGCCTGCACTGCGATCTACAGAACGAGCACGCGATCGTGGGAAACAACGTTGCGCTGCTGCTGATGCTGCACTACGGCAGCGCGAGGCAGCGCCAGGAGTGGATCGACGATCTCGCTGCCGGCCGGCGTCACTTCGCGTTCGGCATCACCGAGCCCGAGCACGGCAGCGACGCCACGTTCATGGAGACTCACGCGGCGCGGGTGAAGGGGAGCGGGGAGTGGGTGATCAACGGCGAGAAGACCTGGAACACCGGCGTCCACACCGCCTCCCACGACCTCATCTTCGCCCGGACCAGCGGGACGCCAGGTAGCGGACAGGGCATCACCGGGTTCCTCGTACCGGTCGACGCCGCCGGCTTCACGGTCGAGGAGTACCTCTGGACCTTCAACATGCCCACCGACCACGCACATGTCTCGCTCACAGGCGTGCGGGTCCCTGACACCGCCATATTCGGCGGCGAGGGCCGGGGGCTGCAGGTGGCCCAGCATTTCTTCAACGAGAACCGCATCCGCCAGGCTGCGTCGAGCCTGGGTGCCGCCCAGTTCTGCATCGACCGCTCGGTCGAGTACGCCAAGACCAGAGCCCCGTTCGGCAAGCCGCTCGCGAGCAACCAGGCCATCCAGTTCCCGCTGGTTGAGTTGCAGACGCAGTGCGAGATGCTCAGGGCGCTCATCCACAAGACCGCGTGGGGCATGGATCAGTACGGGCCGCTGTCCCAGTCCGACAAGGTCTCCATGTGCAACTTCGTGGCTAACCGGCTGTGCTGTGACGCCGCCGACCGCGCCATGCAGGTGCACGGTGGCCTGGGCTACTCACGGCACCATCCCTTCGAGCACATCTACCGTCACCACCGCCGGTACCGCATCACCGAGGGCGCTGAGGAAATCCAGATGCGGCGGGTGGCGGGCTACATGTTCGGCTACATGAAGCAACAGGCTCCCAAGGGCGTGCCCGGGACGCTCGCCGACCCAGCGGCCAGGTCTGAGCCGGGCGGCGCGGGCTAGTACC
>JBAUAY010000163.1:0-4596 GCA_049676235.1 Streptosporangiaceae bacterium | reverse complement strand
GCGGGGCGCAGCCTGCCGGGGTCGAGATCGGCGACGAACACCTTCTGCAGCATGTGCCAGTCCTCCGGGTGCCTGCCGATCCCGTCCTGGAACACCCTCGCCAGCTGCTGGGTCATGGCGGCGATCTTCTCCTGCCCGGTACCTGTCCCGGGCACGGGAATCTCCGGGTGAATGCGCGCGCCCCAGTTCTCTCCCTCATACCACAGCGTCACCGGCATCAGCGCGGCCCCGGTCTGCACGGCAAGCGCGGCCGGGCCGCCCATGATCCTGGCGGGCTCGCCGAAGAACTCGACCTCGATCCCGCTGCCGGTCAGGTCCCGTTCGCACAGCAGGGCGACCAGGCCGCCCGCCCGCAGCCGCTGCGCCAGGACCCCGAACCGGCTCGCGCCGGCCGAGTGCGGCAGCACCTCCATGCCCAGCCCCTGCCGGAACGCCACGAACCGGTCATACAGCGATTCCGGGCGCAGCCGCTCCGCCACCGTGGTGACCTTCCCGGCGCCGCGGAGCACGATCCAGGCACCCGCGTGCTCCCAGTTGCCCATGTGCGGCAGCGCGAAGATCACCCCGCGGCCCGCCGCCAGGTGCCCGAACGCGGCCGGCTCCTCACCACCCGCCCGCATCCGGCCCAGGATCTCCGCCGGCGGGATCACCGGCAGCCGGAATACCTCCAGCCAGTACCGCAGATACGAACGCATCCCGTCCCGCGACAGCCGCCGGAGATCCTCAACCGGCGCATCCGGGCCGATCACCCGCGCCAGGTTCGCCTCCAGCTGCCGGACGCCCGGCCCCTGCCGCCGCCACAGCTGATCGGCGATCTGCCGGAACATCCACTGCGCCCACCGCCGCGGCACCCGGCACACCACGGTCCAGCCGAGCAGGTACAGCCAGCCGCTCACCCGTTCTCGCACCGTGCACACCTCACCAGCGAACCTGCCGCCCGCGCAGGACATTATCCCGCGCCTGGCCGCAATCTCGCGCCTGGCCGCCGGGCCGCGACCCGGGGCGCTGCCCCGCGAACATCCGCCGTCCCTGGCCCGGCGCAGTCCGCCCCCGCCCGGGGCAGGCACCGCGCACCCCCGGGTGACACCCGGGCTGATTCTGGCAAGCGCACGACAGCCGCCTTCTGCATGCGAGGCATCACGTGCGTGCTAGTCGAAGATGCCGCCCAGATCGGGGAGTTCTGCGCACCGTTCTTGTCGAAGGAACCGCTGTTTGCCTGTGTGTCGTGCGTTGTTCACCTTATGTTTACCTTTCGGCTAGCCTGACCGGATGGTCCTGGCTGGCGCAGAGGCGTCCACTGCGGTCGCGGCGACGCATGCGCTGGACGGCGAGGGGTGGCGGCAGGCGGGGGAGCTGGGCCTGGCCCTGCTGCTGTCGGCGGTCATTGGCCTGGAGCGCGAGATAAGGCAGAAGAACGCCGGGCTGCGGACCCACACGCTCGTGGGAGTCGGCGCGGCGCTGTTCATGCTGATCAGCAAGTACGGGTTCACCGATGTCCTGGAAACCGGCCGGGTGATCCTTGACCCCTCCCGGGTGGCGGCCCAGATCGTAACGGGAGTGGGGTTCCTGGGCGCCGGAATCATCTTCGTACGCCGCGACTCAGTGCGCGGCCTGACCACCGCGGCGGCGATCTGGCTGACCGCAGCGATCGGGGCGGCCTCGGGGGCCGGGCTGTGGGTGCTGGCCGTGCTGACAACCGGGATCTACTTCCTGGTGGCCCTGGTGTTCCCGGTAATGACGCGCAGGCTGCCCCGTTCGGCGACCGCGATCTCGGCGCTGCAAGTCCGCTACCCGGACGGCCGCGGCATCTTGCGGCAGGTGCTCCAGGCAGCCACCGAGCGAGGCTTCGCGATCGATGACGTCTCGGCCGAGACGGTAGGGCGACGGTCACCGGCCGGGCCGGCGATAGTGGAGGTGGCTTTGCACGTCCATGGCCGGCAGTCAGTCAACGAGCTTGCGGCTGCGCTCTCGGAGCTTGACGACGTCGACGTCGTCCTGGCCAGCGACGTCCACGCTATCGACGAGTAGGCACTCGTGTCAGGTGGCGCGCGCGGTCGGCAAGCGCCAGCCACGACTCACACTGTGATTGTCACCGTCTACCTGGCATGCTGACCTCAAGGCCGATCACGAGAGTGCGCGCAGGCGGGGTTTTGTAGCGTAGGCGCCGCCAGACACCCTAGGCAACTTGCGCTCACGGCTGTCCCTTGGCAACAGCCCGCCGGATGCCCGGCCCATGCCACCGTCTGCCGCCACTGTCGAATGGTGCTGATCGCCGGGGTCCGGTGTGGTAGCACGTGTAGTAGAGACACCGTGGACGGGCAGCGCGACCCGAGACGTGGCGAGACACCGCGGGGCGTAGAGCAGCGCACACGCTGGACAACATGGACGCGGTGAGCCTGCGTGGACGAGGACCGTTTTACTCATAACCCAGAGGTCGCGGGGTTCAAATCCCGCCCCCGCTACTAGTTTCCGCAGGTCAGGCCCTTTCCCGGCGGGGAGAGGGCCTTTGCGTTTTTGACGTTGTAGTAAGCCGTGTAATAAAAGCAGGGTTCAATGCGGCCCGGCGGCGAGACAGGGGAGACGGGGTGCCACGGGATGAGACAGCGCGGACGTGGTGGACGCTGCCGCCCACGATCGCTGGGTGCCGGGCCCAGAGGTACCGCGAGTGCATCCCGGTCTCTTCCCGTTCGTGCTGGACTAGTCGGAACATGCCGAACCTCGGGTTAGGCCAGGACCGCCAGCGGCTAGTCGTGGCATCGCGCTGCCAAGAGCGCGACATCTGCCCCGCCCGGGTCCGATGACGGCGCCGCGGGACGCCGCGGTGCCGATGCGACTGCGTATTTCCTCCAAGGCGCGTTGCCCGCGCAGTGGGTTTGTCCTGGCAGCCCGCGTGTGTAACCGCTCGATCTGAGTGGCTCCCGAATGCATGCGATGTCGTGGCCACGCATAAGCGGGCAACCTGCACACGGACGAGGCTCGGGAGGCCGTTTGTGAAGGTTTGCGGAACTGGCAACGCTGAGACCGCTCAACGTAGCCGATCTGGTGGTTGCGGTTTTGTTAGGCCGGGGGGCCGCATCATGGGCGGGAGGCCGGTGTGTCGGCCGGGGGTTCAGGTGGCTGGGTTGTTGCGGCCGAGTCCGGCGTCCCTGGCGCGGATGATGGCGTGGTTCCTGTCGGCTACCTGGAGCTTGCTGAAGATCGCGGAGACGTGGTTGGCGACGGTCTTGGGGGCGATCGACATCTGCCGGGCTATCTCGGTGTTGCGGGCGCCGGCTGCTATCAGGTCGAGGACTTGGTGTTCCCGGCTGGTCAGGCCCTGGAACGGGATGCCGGGGGCTGGTGGTGCGGAGACCAGGCCGAGCACCCGGCGTGCGATGCCGGGTCCGAAGATGGCCTCGCCGGCGGCGACGGCCTGGATGGCGCGGATGATCTCGTCCTGCTGGGCGCCCTTGAGCACGTATCCGCGGGCGCCGGCGCGCATGGCGGCGAATACCGAGTCGTCATCGTCGAACATGGTGAGCATCAGCACCGCGACGTCGGGGGCGGCGCGGGTGATCTCGCGCGCGGCGGCGATGCCGCTGAGGTCGGGCATCTGGATGTCCATGACCAGCACGTCGGGTCGCAGCGTGACGGCTGCGTGCACGGCTTCCCGGCCGGTGGCCGCGATCCCCGTGACGGTGACCGACGGCACCGATGCGAGCAGCGCTGACAGGCCTTCCCGTACGACCGGGTGATCGTCGGCGATGACGACGCGGATGCTGCTGGTCATAGCGTGCTCAGCTCTGCCCTGTTTTCGCCCAGTGGCAGGGCGGCGATCACCCGGCCGCCGCCTGCGGGGTCGGGACCAGCCTGGCACGTGCCGCCGAGTTCGGCGGCACGCTCGCGCATTGAGGTGAGCCCGAAGCCTGGCTGCCAGCTAGGCCCCGGCACGCGGCCGTCGTCGCGGACCTCGATGCGCAGGCCGTCGGCGTCTGCCGCGAGCCAGACGTCGATCCTGGTCGCGCCGGAGTGCCGGGCCGCGTTGGTCATCGCCTCGGTGATGATGCGGTAGGCGGCGACCTCCACCGCTGCGGGCAGCGGCGGCAGGAGTTCTGGCGTGTTCAGACAGACGGCGACGCTGCTGCCGTCGGGCCGCTGGGCGAGCCGGTCAGTCTGCTGACGCAGCGATCCGATAAGGCCGAGGTCATCTAGAGTCGGCGGCCGCAGGCCGTAGACCAGCCGGCGGATGTCTGTGATCGCCGCGGTGGTGTCCGCGCGCAGCGCGCCCAGTAGTTCGCTGGCCCGGGCGGGTCCGGTGGGCAGTGCGTTGCGGGCCGCGTCGGCCTTGAACGCGATCCCGGTGAGCGCGGGGCCGAGCCCGTCGTGCAGGTCGCGGCGGAGCCTGCGGCGTTCTTCCTCGCGCGCGGCGACGATGCTGACCCGCGACTGCTGCAGCGCGGCCGACAGCGCGGTGGCGTGCAGCGCGACGGCCAGCGGCCCGGCCAGCAGCTCCAGCACCGCGATGTCTGGCGGGCTGAGCCGGCGCTGCCCGGACCTGAGCCCGACGATCAGCTCGCCGATGCGGGCGCCGTCATAGCGGAGGCTGATGCCGTGCAA
>JBAUAY010000162.1:0-2443 GCA_049676235.1 Streptosporangiaceae bacterium | reverse complement strand
TCAGGGCGTCTTCATCTGGGCGCTGCCCGCCGCGGTGATCATTTTCGTGCTGGCCTGGTTCATCAAGGAGGTGCCGCTGCGCGGCCGGGCGCCGGCCGCCGAGGCCCCCACCCAGCAGGCCGAACTCGTGTCGTAACCGGGGCGACAGCGCACAACCGCCTGAACGGGCAGTGGTCGTGGACCACTGCCCGTTCGGCTTAAAAGGATCTTTCGGCCGTACTAGGCCCCGACGTAGGGGACGGCTTCGAGGATCTCGACGGTGTTGGCGCGGCCGTTCGGCAGGGAGTAGGTGGCCTTGTCGCCGACCTTCTTGCCCGTGATGGCGGCGCCGAGCGGTGAGCGCGGTGAGTAGACGTCGATCGGCGAGCCGCTCTCCTCGCGGGAGGCGAGCAGGAAGGTCACCTCGTCGTCGTCCTTGACGAACCGGATGGTGACCGTCATCCCCGGACCCACCACGCCATCGGTGCGCGGCGGGGCGCCGACGCGGGCGTTCTCCAGGATGTGCTGGAGAAGGATGATCCGGGCCTCGATCTGGCCCTGCTCGTCCTTGGCCGCGTGGTAGCCGCCGTTCTCCTTCAGGTCGCCCTCGTCGCGGGCCGCCTCGATCTTTTTCGCGATATCGACGCGCCCCGGTCCTGAAAGGTGGTCAAGCTCGGCCTTGAGCCGGTCAAACGCCTCCTGAGTCAGCCAGGTGACGGTGTCGTCGCGCGTCTCAGTCACGGGCACTCCTAGGTACTGCGCAGGACTTACAGTCCGCGGGACCATGGTCGGTCCTCGGGGGTAATCTCTTGAGGCTAACTAGCGTCGGCGACTAATGCGTTCTAGTCAAATGGGAGCACCCGGTCAACCGCTCCCGAACGGGGAATGTCGAACCGGCGAACCGGTGTTGCGGCACTGAAGAGTTATCACGAGGGAGACCACCGTTGGAGAGCCAGCTCAGGCTGATGGCCGTGCACGCGCACCCGGACGACGAGTCCAGCAAGGGCGCCGCCACGATGGCGCGCTACGTCCGTGAAGGTGCCCAGGTCCTGGTTTGCACGCTGACCGGCGGGGAGCGCGGTGACATCTTGAACCCGGCGATGGACCGGCCCGAGATCAAGGCCGACATCGCCGCCGTGCGGCGGGCGGAGATGGCCCGGGCCAGGGAGATCCTCGGGGTTGAGCAGCGTTTTCTCGGGTTCATCGACTCGGGGCTGCCCGAGGGCGACCCGAAGCCCCCGCTGCCGGAGGGCTGCTTTGCGCTCATGCCGGCCGCCGAGGCGGCCGAACCGCTTGTCCGCGCGATACGCGAGTTCAGGCCGCACGTGATGCTCACTTACGACGAGAACGGCGGCTATCCGCACCCGGACCACGTGATGACCCACCAGGTCAGCGTGGCGGCGTTCGAGGCCGCCGCCGACCCGGACGCCTACCCCGATTCCGGTGAGCCCTGGCAACCGCTCAAGCTGTACTACTTCGTGTCATTTCACGCGGCGAAGTTCGTGGCCTTGCACCAGGAGATGCTCCGCCGCGGCCTGGAGTCGCCCTACGAGAAGATCTTCGAAGAAAGGGCAGCCCGGGCGAAAGAGCGCGCCGACGAAGGGCGCGAGCTCGAGATCACCACCCAGGTGCCCTGCGGCGACTACTTCGACACCAGGGACCAGGCGCTGAAGGCGCACGCCACCCAGGTCGACCCGAATGGCTTCTGGTTCTCCTGCCCGCTCGACGTCCAGCGATCCGCATGGCCGACGGAGGACTATCATCTGGCTAGGTCAGTCGTGGATAGCGAGCTGCCCGAGGATGACCTGTTCGCGGGTATCCGGGAGAGGGTGAGCCTTTGACGTTCGGCGTGCTCGCGGCCGTCGCCGCGTCCTCCTCAAACAGCAACGACGTCGAGCCTGGCGTGCTCGGGTTCCTCGTGGTCGCGGCCATCGGCGTGGTGCTGGTCTTCCTGCTCCGGTCGATGAACAAGCAGTTCCGCAAGATCACCCCGAACCCGGACCCGCCGGGAAGTCCCGCCCATGACGAAACAGCCCACCAGGAAACACCCAAGTAGGCCGCCGTCGGCGTTTCGCGGTGTGTCCCCGCTGAGCCGCTGTTAGCGTGCTGGGCAGAGGCGTGATCAGGAGTACGGCCATGCGGGTTGTTCACGGGATCTGGGCGCACGGCGCGCTCTGCCTGTGGGCTGAGGACCCGGACCTGCCGCCCGTTTCGGGGTCCGCGCCGCACGGCGTCCAGTTGCCGCGACCGCATCCGTTCGCGTGCCAGGCCGCCGAGCTGGCCGACCTGCTGGCCGGCCGGCCCGGGGCCCAGGATCCCGCCGATGCGGTCGGCGACGCGGCCCGCAAGGCCATCCACGACGAGCTGACCCTGCAGCTGCCCTCTCTCGGCGGTGGGCCGCTGGCCTCGCCGGAACTCCTCCGGCCCGAACCCCCGGGGTCCGGGTCCACCGGTCCTTCTGGGC
>JBAUAY010000161.1:0-3556 GCA_049676235.1 Streptosporangiaceae bacterium | reverse complement strand
GTGCCGGCCGTCCGGGTCGCGGCCGACCGCGCCGCGCGGGCCGCGGGGGCGTCGGCTTCCGGGGTCACCGGGCAGGCGGCGTTCACCTATGACGTCGCCCAGCTATCCAACGACGACCTGCGCACCGTTATCCCGATCGCCATCGGCGTCATCGCGGTGCTGCTCGCGCTGGTGATGCGCTCGCTGATCGCGCCGCTCTACCTGATCCTCTCGGTGGTGCTCTCCTACTTCTCGGCCCTCGGGCTGACCGTACTGGTGTTCATGAGGGGCGCCGGGCAGCCGGGGCTGACGTTCATCCTGCCGTTCCTGCTGTTCATCTTCCTGCTGGCGCTCGGCGAGGACTACAACATCCTGGTCATGATGCGGATCAGGGAAGAGGCCCAGCACCTGCCGCTGCGGGAGGCGGTGGGCCGGGCGCTGAGCGTCACCGGGACGACGGTGTCCTCGGCCGGGCTGGTGCTGGCCGGAACCTTCGGGGTGCTGGCGATCGTGGGCTCGGGCAGCGCAGGCGCGCAGAACGTCAGGACGATCGTCAACGTCGGCGTCGGCCTCGCGCTCGGCGTGCTGATGGACACCTTCCTCGTCAGGACGCTGCTGGTGCCCGCGGCGGTGGTGCTGATCGGGCGGTGGAACTGGTGGCCGTCCGCGCTGTCCCGGACGCGGCTCGCCGACGACCCGTCCGACGACCCGTCCGACGACCCGTCCGACGACCCGTCCGGCGATCCGGATACCTCCTTTACAACGTATAAGTTATTACTTAAGCTGGCAGCCGGGGAATCGCCGGATCTGACTAGGGGCAGTCATGACCGTTACTGTTGAGCGCCTTGGCACCGAGTACTTCCAGGATCCTTACGCAGTGCACGCGCGGCTGCGGGCGCTGCGGCCGGTCTCGCGCGTGATCATGCCGGGCGGGACGCCCGTGTGGCTGGTCACCGGGTACGCCGAGGCGCGCGCCGCGCTGGCCGATCCGCGGCTGCGCAAGAGACCGCCGGGCTGGCACCGGCAGCCGGACTTGATCTTCGCCGCGCTCGACGTGCACATGCTCAACAGTGACCCGCCCGATCACGAGCGGCTGCGCAGGCTGGTGAACAAGGCCTTCACGGCGCGCCGTGTGGAGCGCCTCAGGCCTCGGATCACCGCGATCACCACGGAGCTGCTTGACGATATGTCGACCCGGCCCGAGATCGACCTGCTCGCGTCCTTCGCGTTCCCGCTGCCGATCACGGTGATCTGCGAGCTGCTCGGCGTGCCCGTCGCGGACCGGGACGACTTCCGTACCTGGTCGGCCACTGCCGTTTCGGACACGGCCTCGCTCGAGCAGTCCCAGGCGCACGCCAGCGCGCTGATCCACTACTTCACGGCGCTGCTGGCGGCCAAGCGGCACGAGCCCGCCGACGACCTGCTGTCGGCCTTGATCTCGGCCCGGGACCAGGGGGACAGGCTCAGCGAGAACGAGCTGGTGGCGATGGCCTTCCTGCTGCTGGTGGCCGGGCATGAGACCACTGTCAACCTGATCGGCAACGGCGTGCTCGCACTGCTGCTTAACCGGGCCGAGCTCGCCCGGCTGCGCGCCGACCCCTCGCTGATCGGCGGCGCGGTGGAGGAGCTCCTTCGGTACGTGAACCCGGTCAACAACGCGACGTTCCGGTTCGCCGCCGAGCCGGTCGGGATCGGCGGCGTGCGCATCGGCCGGGGCGATGTGGTGCTCGTCGCGCTGAGCTCGGCGAACCGGGACCCGTCCCGGTTCGGCGTCCCGGACCGGCTGGACCTGGGCCGGGATGCCTCGGGGCACCTGGCGTTCGGCCACGGCATCCACTACTGCCTGGGTGCGCCGCTGGCCCGGCTGGAGGCGGAGATCGCCTTCTCTCACCTGCTGACGCGGTACGGCTCGATGCGGCTGGCGGTGCCCGCCGAGTCGCTGCGCTGGCGGCCGAGCACGCTCATCCACGGCCTGGAGTCCTTGCCGGTACGGCTGTTCCCGGGCTGAGTGTTCGCCCCCGTTGGCCGGACAGGAACTCATGGAAGCCATGACCGCGGTCATTGGCGCGTAACGCACGCATCAGGAGCTCCATCTCGCATCCTCAGCAACGCCTCCGTCCTCTCGATCTTGGCTTTGTCTGCAGTTCCGGGTGCTATAACGCCCGAAAGTGCAGACAAATCCCCGGGCGCGATCCAGCAGGCCGCCGGGGTAGGGAAGGCTGGTGGTATACCGGTCCGATGGGACGCATGACCGAGGTAGCGCCAGGGGTGCTCGTCGCGACGAGTTCGTACGCTCTGACCAGTAGCACCGTGGTGGTTGGCTCATCCGGGGGCTGCCTGCTCATCGACCCCGCGGTGACCGTGGCCGACCTGGCCGCGCTGGCGGGCGAGCTCGCTGAGCTGGGACTGCGGCCAGCGGTGGCCTGGTCGACTCATCCGCACTGGGACCACGTGCTGTGGAGCGCCGAACTCGGCGACCCGCCCAGGTACGCCGCGCCCGCCGCGGCGACCATCGCCGAAACCGAGCGAGACGGCATCGTCGATGACGCCGAGAAGTCGGCTCCGGGGCATGATCTCGCGCTGATCGGCCGGCTACAGGCGCTGGACGCTTCCGTCATCTCGTGGGACGGGCCTACGGCCCAGCTGATCGTGCACGACGGGCACGCCCCGGGACACGGTGCGGTGTTCCTTCCCGGTACTGGCGTCCTGGTCGCCGGTGATATGTGCTCCGATGTAGAGATACCGCTCCTCGACACGGTCGCGTCCGATCCGCTCGGCGACTACCGTACCGGGATGGAGCGGCTGAGGTCGGTGCCCGGCGTTCGCCAGGTGGTGCCCGGCCACGGCCACGTCGGGGACGCGAGTGAGTTCCGCCGGCGGCTCGCCTTGGATGACTCTTACCTAGATGCCATTACCAGCGGCAAGCCGTCCGGCGACCCGCGGCTTGAGGGGTGCGCGGAGTGGATGCGGGTCACGGACGACGGACAGGTGCGTTACTTCCAGCGCTAGTCGGCAGCAGCAGGACCGAGGGCCGTGTCTGGTCCAGGCCGATCTCGTATTGCGTGGGCACGAGGTCGTCGGCGGCCGCGGTGACCTGCCCGTTGCCGGGGTTGCGGGCGAAGCGCGGATGTGCTCCGCCGGCGACCTGAAGCCTGATCCGGTGCCCGCGGCCGAACCGGTGCGCCGCGCCGATCAGGCTCACCCGCACGGTACCGGCCAGTGGGTCCTCCCCGGTGAGCCGCACGATGCCGTCGCAGACGTTCCACGACCGGCCGCGCGAATCCACGTCGCACAGCCGCACGAACAGGTCTGCGTATGGGTTGTCGCGTGCCACGGAAAGCTCGGCGACGACCTCGCCGACGACCTCGACCGGCTCGTCCAGCAGATCGCTGCTGAACACCAGCAAGTCGAGCCGCCGCTCGACGGCCCGGTTGTCGCGGCTGCCGCCGGTCACGGCGAGGATCGCGCCGCCCGGCGACGGCGTGGGGTCGGCCGGGTCGTAGCGGAAGCTGACGGCCGGGACATCGGGGGACGGCGCCCGGGTGCTGAGCGAGCCGCGCGCGCCGAGGTGCCAGCG
>JBAUAY010000160.1:0-3816 GCA_049676235.1 Streptosporangiaceae bacterium | reverse complement strand
CGACGATGCCGATGATCAGCAGCATGACGGTGGCCATCTGGCCGGAGCCGCCGGGCAGGCTAGGGGTGGTGAAGCCGTGCGCCATCTGCGCGCCGGACGGGTGGCTGACCAGGTACAGCGGGATGAGCAGCAGCGACCCGACGCAGAACGCCACCGCGATCCGCTCGAACCTGCGGAAGCTGCCGGTGGACGCTGCGGCCAGGATCACGCCGGCGGCCAGGACCACCGCGACGAGCTTGGGCACGCCGAGGTACCCGGCGGCCAGGGTGATTCCAATGAACTCGGTGACCAGGGTGAGCGCGTTCAGGATAAACAGGTCGATGACCTCGAGCGCGCCCCAGAACTTTCCGAACCTCTCGATGATCAGCCGCGCGTGACCCACCCCGGTGACGGCGCCGAGCCGCAGCACCATCTCCTGATTCACGTACAGCACCGGGATCAGCAGCAGGAGCGTCCACAGCAGCCGGGTGCCGTAGTTCTGCCCGGCCTGGCCATAGGTCGAATACGCGCCGGCATCGTTGTCGCCGCACATCACGATCAGCCCGGGGCCCACGATGGCCAGCAGCGTCTTGAGCTTGGCGGACAAGCCGACCCGCGGAGCGAAGTCATCGGCGGAGATCGTGCCGAGCGCGCCGCGGATGTCGCCGACGTGCGCCTCGTCCAGGACGGCGGCCTGTGCTACCGCCGGAGTGGCGGTGCGACTAATGGTGGCCATGGCAAACACCCCTTTCACGTCACGAAAACGGACGGAAACGGGGGCACACGCCAATGGTCCCTGGCCAGGGGCCGCATGGCCAATAAAGTTAAGTACAGATTGGTGCTACCGGCGTGTGCCCGGAACAGAATGGGACAGCAGCGATGAGGGCCAACTTCGGCCCGGACTATCAGAGTCCATCGCATGCCTCCCTTCTGCCGCGACGCACGGGGGCGCCAAGTCGCACTCTCGCGTGACACCTGAGGAAACACACGCCAAGGGCAAGGAAATCCCTGGCCGCACCTCTCTCGTAAGAGCTTTGGCACTCCACGGCGTATTGCGATCGCCGGCGCTTGACCGGTATCTCGACCGCTAGCCACTTGGCCTCACCCCTTGGGCCGGGGAGAGGTGTCCTGATCCGGAGCGTCTCTCGACGGTTGGGATCAGTGGCCTATGTCCGTGAAGACGCCTCACCGAACGAGGTGTCCCGTTTTTCAACTTCACCCAGCATGCCCGCGAGAAAGCTGACTGTCAATTCAGGACTCACCGTGGCGTCACGATGTGTCGAGGGTCACGGCGACACCTGACCGGGCGGACCGTCACCGAGATCGCCGGAACGGCGGCGCGGTCCGGGAGAGCTACCCAGCAGCCGGGGGAGCTACCCAGCAGCCGGGGGAGCTACCCAGCAGCCGGGGGCGCCACCGGAACGCCGAGGCCGGGCAGCACCTGAGCGGCCGGAAGCGCAGCAAGCAGGCGGCCCGGCAGCCTGAGCTTGGAGCCGCGGATGCCGGATCCGATTATCACCGACCCGGTCTTGGCCACGGCCTCGTCGACCAGGACCGGCCAGTCCCCGGGCAGGCCGACCGGCGTGATCCCGCCGTACTCCATGTCGGTGGCGGCGGTCACCGCCTCCACCGGCGCGAATGACGCCTTCCGCGCGTCCAGGTGCCTGCGCACCAGGCCGTTGACGTCCGCCCGGGTGGTCGCGGCCACCATGCAGGCCGCGTAGCTGGTTTCCCCGCCGCGCCTGGCCGCGATGACCACGCAGTTCGCCGACTCCGCGGGCGAGACGCCGTAGCGCTCGCAGAAGGCGGCGGTATCCGCCAGCGCCGGGTCGATCTCGGCTACCTCGACCTCTGCCGCATCCGGCAGGCCGCGCAGCGCCGCGGCCACCGGCGCGGCGAGCAGGTTCGGCCGGGACAGGGCGGGAGTGAAGATGAGCTGAAGACTCATAGTGCCCATCCAACCAGATGTGCTCGCCGGGCCGCCCCATCGGCGTGGCAGGGTACTCCTCGTGGTGATCGACGCGCATCTGCACCTGTGGAACACCGAGCGGCTGCACTACGGGTGGCTGCAGCGGCCGGAGAACGCCGCTATCAACCGGACGTACGGCTTCGAGGACTTCAGGTCCCGGGCCGCGGAGGCCGGGGTGGACCGGGCCGTCCTGGTGCAAGCGGACGACAGTGCCGAGGACACCGAGGCGATGTTCGAGGTCGCGTCGGCCCACCCCGAGATCGCCGGCGTGGTGGCCTGGGTGCCGCTCGACCGGCCGGACGAGGCGGCCGCCCAGCTCGCCCGGCTGCAGGCGCGGCCGGGTTTCGCCGGCATCCGCAACCTGATCCACGATCAGCCGGATCCGGACTGGCTGCTGCGCCCGTCGGTGGCCGAAGGGCTCGCGCTGCTCGAGCAGCGCGGCGTCCCGTTCGACGTCATCTCCGTACGGCCCAGGCACCTGAGCCACGTGCCGGTGCTGTCCGAGCGATACCCGGCTCTGCGAATGGTCCTGGATCACCTGTCCCACCCGCCGCTCGGCGGTCAGGATCCAGCGGAGTGGCGGACGCTGATCACGGCGGCGGCCCGTAACCCGCTCGTGTTCGCCAAGGTCTCCGGCCTCTACCCGCCGGACCCGGACTGGGCCGCCGAAGATCTCAGGGACGTCGTGGAGTTCGCGTTCGAACTGTTCGGGCCGGACCGGCTGATGTTCGGCAGCGACTGGCCGGTGGCCGAGCTCGGCGGCGGCTACGCCAAGATGCGGGCCGAACTCTCCACGCTCGTCGACTGGCTCTCCCCGGCCGGCCGGGACGCCGTCCTGGGCGGCACCGCCACCCGCTTCTACGCGCTAGGTCCCCCGTCCTAGGGCCGACCGGACGATAATAGGCTCCCGGCGGGCACTCACCCAGCACTACCAGGAGGCAACGATGCCGCTGTTCGGAAATCAGCAGAACCAGTCGGCGGCGATATGGGAGCCGAAGGCGGCCGACAGCCGACTAGCTCAGACGGCAGGCGCCAACCCGGCCGGCGTCTTCACCTCAGACCTGTCGGTGTCGGAGTACGTGCTGCTCGGCGAGGCCGGTTTCGAGCCCCTCGGCTTCGTCGTCGGCTCCTCGATCTACCACGTCGGCCTGCAGGTCGGCCGGTGGAACCAGAACACCGAGCTGCAGGTCCTCACGCAGGCCATGTACAACGCGAGGGAACTGGCCATGGCCCGGATGCGCGCCGAGGCCGACCACCTAGCCGCCGACGGCATCGTCGGCGTGAACCTGCGGATGCAGATGTACGCCTGGGGCCAGAGTTGCCTGGAGTTCGTGGCGACCGGCACCGCGGTCCGCCACCTGGCCGGCCAGGGCGCACACCGCGCGCCCGACGGCCGCGCGTTCACCTCGGACCTGTCGGCGCAGGACTTCTTCCGGCTCCTGGCGGCCGGCGCGGTGCCGGTCGCCTTCGTGCTCGGCACCTGCGTGTACCACATCGCGCACCAGGGCGTGATGCAATCGCTGCGCCAGACCGGCCAGAACCAGGAGATGCTGCAGTTCACCCAGGGCGTCTACGAGGCCCGCGAGCTGGCGCTGGCGCGGATGCAGGCCGAGGCGGCGCAGGCCCAATCGTCCGGCATCGTGGGGGTGAGCGTGGTCGTCGCCAACCACGTCTGGGGCGAGCACGCGACCGAGTTCCTGGCCACCGGCACCGCGATCCGGCGGCTCGCCGAGGAGCACAAGCTGCCGGATACCTCTCCCCGGCCGACATTCACCCTCGGCCTAGACCAGTAGGCCCACGCGGAAGGTCGCAGGTCGAAAATCTGTTATGCGGTGGGGACCATCCTGATTTATTCTTCCCGCAGGTAT
>JBAUAY010000159.1:0-6540 GCA_049676235.1 Streptosporangiaceae bacterium | reverse complement strand
GCCCTGAGCTGTGCCAGCATGGCCGGCGAGAGGTCGGCCGCGACCAGCAGCGAGCCGTCCGGCAGCAGCCCGCGCAGCAGCCGCGTGTACCGTCCCGTCCCGCAGCCGATATCCAGGCCGGTCACGGGGCGGCCGGGCAGGAGCTGGCCGATCGCGCGCACCGGCGCCTCGTCGGTGGTGCGCAGCGATTCATAGACCACGGCCACCCGCTCGAAATGGTCGCCCGCAGTCATGTCCGGTGCCTCCCCCGCGCTGGCTACCATCATGCGCTCGCCTTGCCCAGTTCACCCACTGTTCACCCGCACGGCAGACCAGCAGCCCTCATCGGTGCCGTGTGGCGTGCGTGCGGCGCAAGGCAAGGTCACGGCGACGGGCCGGTATCACCAGATCTGGTGAGTAATTCAAGTTCCCGCCGCTTCCCCGTGACCGTTACCCATCTTCCGGTCACGCGCTGCCAGATCTGCCACCGCACCGTCCCCTGCCGGCCCGGCTACCTCAGCGAGGTCGTGACCGGGCACTCCGGGCGGGCCCATCCCCAAGCGCAGGGCCTCCCTTCCCGGTAGCCGGCGGCGGAGGCTCTCAGCGCCGTCCGCAGATGCCGCCACCGGCCTGCCCACCCGGGACGAACTTTGCCGCAGAGCCTGGCCGCAGGACGCCAGCGGTCACCGAGCGCGGCCGCTCGATGGTGAGAGCCCGCACGTAGAACCGCCTAGGTGCGGCAGAAGTGGCTCGGGTTGCTCACAGTTAGCGCGCACCGAATGGTCAATCTGCGCGCCGTCGGCCACGTGTCTTCTGTTTACCGTATTGGGCCGTCACGTTCGTGTCCCGTACTCGTCGTGGCGGCGCATCCATCGCATGGGCGCGTCCCCCTCGTTACGGCCCAGCGGGGTGCGGTCGAGGAAGCCGTAGTAGCCCATCATGAACTCCAGCCCGCGGGCGGTCGTGGAGTAGGTCAGGTAGACAGTCCCGTCCCCGAGCGCATAAGCGCTCATCACCGGCGCCTCGGACAGGTATGCCGCGGGCTCGGTCCCGCACTCCTGCGCCAGCTCGGCGGCGACCGGGGGGACGCCGCCGGCCAGGAACTCGCGGGTAGCCTCCTCCGGCCGCGAGATCTCCAGGTCGAAGTTGTAGTCGCTGCCGTAGGAGGAGCCCACGGGAAGTTCCAGCCCATCCGCCGCTCGTAGGCCTGGAGCTTGTCCAGCGGAGCCCGCGAGATGCAGGTGAACGTCACATCGCGTGCGTTCAGGTGGGGTACGGCGCCGTTGAAGGTATCCGCCGCCGACGAGCAGACCGGGCAGCCCGCCGTGTAGGCCGGGCCGAACATGAAGTGGTAGACGATCAGCTGCGAGCGCCCGTCAAACAGCTCTGGCAGCGTCTTGGGCCCCTCGTCTGTGTCGAAGCGGTATTCCTTCTCGATCGGCATCCAGGGGAGGTTGCGGCGCTCCGCCGCGAGCTGGTCGCCGCGCCGCGTCAGTTCTTTCTCCTGCGCGAGCAGCTGGTTGTGAGCGGCAAGCCACTCCTCGCGTGTCGCGACTTTGTGCTTCACCATCTGGCATCTCCTTCTTCTCTGTCCGGGTCGGGGTCACGGCATCGCCGCCATGCCAGCGCTGGTCACAGCGTGACCAGCTGCCGCCGGGTCTGTGACCCGTAGCCCCGGACCAATGGCCCGCACCAGCCACGGTATAGATGCGGCCGCGCAACAGGCCGCAACCAGGCCGCTGACAGCGAGCACCGGGACGGGCAGGGCGGTACCGGACATGGCCGCCATCGCGCCATGACCATGGCCGGGCGGCCGCATCCCGCCGCGCCGGGCACCGCGGTGAGCATCCGCCACCCAGCGCCAGCGCGCCAACGCCGGCGGAACCTGGAGCCGGTACGCGACGCGCCGGGAATAGGACGATTTGTCTTGACTGATGTGGTTCCGGCGAACGGCGAATCTAAAGTGTATGAATTGCGGGTGCCTGAACCACAACAATGAGATCAAAGGCGGCCCGCGCGTGCCAGCAGGGGTCCCGGTAGTAATGGGGCCTGTGCGACGCTTACGAGCAGGAGTTCAACGCCGACCTGCTCTCCTTCAGCACCAGCTGAGACGCCCGCCGCCCCGGCATCCTCCCCGTGGGGATGCTCGCATCATGGCACACGAATATTCGCCCAGCGCAGCGGACCTGGACAAGGTCACCCGCGCTAACGGCTCAGGCAGGCAGCCCGTCGTGTTCGTGCACGGGCTGTTGCTGCTGGACAGCAGCTGGAACCACTGGGTCCCGTTCTTCGAGCAGGCCGGCTACAGCGCGGTCGCTCCTAGCTGGCCCGACGATCCGCCCACCGTCGAACTGGCCCGGGAAGATCCCAGCGTGTTCGCCGGCAAGGGCATCGGCGACATCGCCGCCTACCAGCAGCAGATCATCGAGAAGCTCGACACGAAGCCCGGCCATCATCGGTCATTCCTTCGGCGGCCTGCTCGCGCAGATCCTGGCCGGCCGAGGCTGTCCGCCGCCACCGTGGCCGTCGACCCGGCACCCTCGCGCGGCGTCTTGCCGCTGCCGCCGGCCGCGGTCAAATCCTCGGCCGCGGTGCTCACCAACCCCGCCAACCGGCACCGGGCGGTGGCCCTGACCTTCGAGCAGTTCCACTGCGGCTTCGGCAACGCCGTCAGCGAGGACGAAGCCCCGCAGCTGTACGAGCAGTATCACGTGGCGGGCTCCGGGATACCGATCTTCCAGGCTGCCTTCGCCAACTTCAACCCCCGCACCGACGCCGCGGGCCGATAAGAAGAACCCCGACCGCGGGCCCATGCTGATCATCGGCGGGGAGAAAGACCACCAGGTTCCCTGGGCCATCGCCAACGCGACCTACAAGGAGCAGAGCGAGAACCCGGCGTCACCGAAGTCGCTGAGTTCCCGACCGCGGGCACTCGCTCACCATCGACAGCGGATGGCAGGAAGTAGCCCAGACCTGCCTGGACTTCATCCGGCGATCCGTCTAGCCGGCAACTGCCGGCAGCGACGACCCTGAATTCGGCGGAGCACGCCGAACAGCAGCCGCCCGCTCACGATGCCCTGCAGCGTTGTCCTGGCCGCCACGATCTTTACGCCCTCGATCAACGGGACGGCACGCAGGTCCGGCTCACTGGGCAAGGACCCGCCCGGAGCGCCGCTGATCAGCCTCAGCCCCCCAGCGCCGCCGATCCAGGGCCAGCACTCCCGGCCCTGACAGAAACAACACCGATCCAACGTCGCACCATCAGGAAAGGAAGACCGCGTGAACATCATCCAGGGCATGCATCTCTCGAGGATGCGGATCGTGCTGATCGCCGTGGTCCTGGCCATCGCCGGGCTGCTGGTTTCGGCCAGCCAGATCGGCCCTGCCGGGGCCGCTACCGCCCACGCCGCCGACGGCGGCGGGCCCAAGCCTACTGTCGTGCTCGAACACGGCGCGTGGGCTGATGGCTCCAGCTGGACCGGAGAAATCCAGCGGCTGCAGGCCGACGGCTACACCGTCTACGCCCCGCCCAACCCGCTGCGCGGCCTGGCGAACGACTCCGCCACCCTAGCCGGCTTCCTCAAGACCATCACCGGGCCGATCATCTTGGTCGGGCACTCCTACGGCGGGATGGTCATCACCAACGCCGCCACCGGCAACCCGAACGTCAAGGCCCTGGTCTACATAGACGCCTTCATCCCCGCCCGGGGCGAGACCGCCTTCGGCCTCACCGGCGCCAAGCCCGGGTCCTGCCTGCGCTCGGCCAATGCCGTCACTGCCGTGCCCTACCCGGGAGCCCCGGCGGAAGACTTCGATGCCTATCTCAAGGCAGGCCCCGATGCGCCCTACCCGGGATTCGCCCAGTGCTTCGCCGACGGCCTGCCCGCCAGCCAGGCCGCCGTGCTGGCCGCCACCCAGCGCCCCATAGCGTTCAGCGCGGGATCAGCTCCCTCCGGCGTCCCCGCCTGGAAGACGATCCCGTCCTGGTCGCTGATCGGCACCGCCGACCACGTGATCCCCCCGGCCGAGCTGCTGTTCATGTCCCAGCGCGCCCACGCCCACATCACCGAGATCAACGCCGGGCACCTATCCCTGATCTCCCACCCGGCCGCGGTGACCCGCGTCATCATCGCCGCGGCCCAGGCCGCCAGCTGATCGCGGAGCAGCTGGCGGGCGCGGCGGCCGGCCTCCCGCGGAGCCCGCACCTGCCCGTATTCACCAGCATGAACCGCACAATGTCCTGGTCTCCAGGGCCGGGCGGCGAAATGCACGGTCTGCCGCGCCCGCCCGAGCCGGTGACCGACCGCGCCGTGATCCACGATCGCACCAGCGACGGGCATCTGCTGGGCCCGCCGAATACGCGACACCGGAATACGTCAGCCTGCCAGTCGATACTGGGCCACGCCAGGCTCGGCTGGCCGTCTCGGGGGTGGCGTCCGGAGGCGCTGGAGTTGAAGGAGCTGGACAAATAACAGCCTGGCCCGACGACCTCAGGCGGCCCGTAATCGCGTTCGCGCCGAGAGGCTAGCCGTGGTTGTCTCGTCTCATGGCAGGACCACAGTTCCCCATGCCGACGGCTGGCCAGCTCCGGCAGCTCGCACAAGCAGCAGCACAGAACGCCACGGATCTGGCCGCCGACGCCCGGCTCCTGCTCGACGCCGGCCGATTCTCGCGGGCGTACGCGCTCGCCACGCTTACGCTTGAGGAACTGGGCAAGATGGAGCTGTGCCATGAGGTGCTCGTCGGCAGGCTGGATGACAAGGGCTTCCGCCACGAGTGGTTGAACCACCCGTCGAAGCCCGGCCGCAGTCGCGTCTTGGCCATATTTTCCGCGCCCGCCGTCGACCGGGTCTTCGCGACAGTGGAAGACGACTCCGCGATGACGTTTGGTGGCCTTTATGTCGACGTGAACCCCGCCGACCCGAGCGGTGCGCCGGTGACACCGTCCGATATGGCGCCCAGGCCGGCTAGGAGGATGGTCGAGACTGCGGAGGAGGCAGCCGCTCTCGCCCTACGGTCTCGTTCCTATGGACCTAGACCGACAGAAGGCCAGGTCCAGCGCTCCGGGCGCGTGGCATCCCGGGGAACTGGTCGAAGTCCTGCCGTGGGGCGCGGGTCGGTCCGCCACCCGGAGACCACAGACAGTGACCTCCGGTCGAGACCAGACAGGAATACGCGCCGGTTGATTACGCGACTACACCAGTCTCGAACCCCAAGATGGTGACAATGAAAACTTCCGGCGAACGTCCCGTCTCAGGCCGGCCGGGTGCCGCCTCGCGCGCCACGATCGACGACGTAGCGCGGGCTGCGGGGGTGTCGCGGCAGACCGTTTCCAACGTCGTCCGCGGTGGTGGCCGGCTCGGCGCCGCTACCAGGGTCCGGGTCCTGGCCGCGATCGAGCAACTGGACTACCAGCCCCATGCAGGAGCCGCCAGCCTGCGCTCTGGCCGGACCTACCGGATCGGCTACCCGATCCCGGATACCGAGCTTCGCCCTGATAACGCGATCATGCTGGAATTTCTCCACTTCCTGGTGGCCGCAGCGGGACAGCGCAGGCACCAGGTCCTGGTAACCGGCAGCTATGGTCACCCGACTAAGGCCATCGGTGATCTGGTCCGGACGAAATCGGTCGACGGTTTCGTGCTCGCCAGGGTGAACGAAGGCGACCCGCGGGTGCAGTTCCTGGCCGAACGCCAGGTCCCTTTCGCGTGCTTTGGCCGCACTGACCCGCCGATGCCTCAGCAATGGGTGGACGTTGACAACCGCGCCGCGGTCCGCACCGTCACCGCGCACGTGCTGGCGCGCGGACATACCCGCGTGGCCTACTTCGGCTACATCCCGCAAGGGCGATGGGACCTCGAGCGAGAAGCCGGCTATCACGACGCCATGACAGCAGCCGGCCTGCCTCCCGCCGTGACCCGCACCGCGGTGGATCCCGCGGAAGCCAAAGCCGCTGTTGCCGCCTTGCTCCGGCCATCAGGCCGGCCCACGGCAGTCATCGCCGGCAGCGACCTGCTGGCTGCGGCGTGCTATGCCGCCGCCACCCGGACCGGAATACGCATCGGCCCGGACCTCGCCGTCACCGGGTTCGACGGAAGCGCCATCTCCCGCATTCTCGCACCCGCACTGACTACCGCGGCGATACCGCTCGCCGAGATCGCCACCCGGCTCACCGACCGCGTCATTCACCAGGTCGCCGGCACCCCGCACAATGGCGGCGAAGTCCTCGACGCAGCACTCATCTGGGGTGAGAGCGCCTGATCATTCCCATGTCGGGCCAAGCGATTTGCAGCGGGGGCACCTCACGGGGTGCGGACCACCGCTAACGGGGCGCTCCCATTCGGCAACTAGCGTAACCCAAAAGGAGCTGGTGGCGCCGGTCAGGCCGCCAGGCGCCCGTCGGTCCCGCCGGCGGCCGCCTTGTTCTCAGATCAGTTCTCAGATCACCGCGGGCGGCGCATCGGGCACGGCCGCGGGCCTGGCCACGCCCTCGAACGTGAACTGCGCTTCCGGCCCGGTGCCCTCCACATCGACCGTGACGATCTGGCCGGCCCTCAGCTC
>JBAUAY010000158.1:0-4824 GCA_049676235.1 Streptosporangiaceae bacterium | reverse complement strand
CCGACCTGCCTGTGGAAGACGGTCGAGCAGGTGACCGGCGTCCGCATCAACCACTTCATCGGGATCGGCATGCTCGGCTTCGTCAAGGTCGTCGACGACCTGGGCGGTGTCAACGTCTGCGTGCCATTCAGCGTGAACGACCCGGTATCCGGCCTGAACCTCAAGTCGGGCGAGCAGCACATCAGCGGCATCCAGGCGCTGGCCTTCTGGCGGACCCGCGAGGACCTCGGCACCGGCTCCGACCTGGAGCGGATCCAGCGTGACCAATTCATGTCCGCCCAGGTGGTCAAGGGCGTGCTGAACAGCGGCCTGCTGTCCAACCCGATCAGGCTGGTTTCCGTGATCACCGACGCGGCCGCCTCGATGACCACGGACACCGGCATGACAGCCTCCGACCTGGTGCAGATCGGGGAGAGCTTCCGCAACCTGTCGAGCCAGAACGTCCAGTTCATCACGGTGCCGAACGAGCCGTGGACGCAAAATCCCGACCGGGTTCAGTTCCTGCAGCCGCAGGCCCGCCAGGTGTTCGCGGCCATCGCCCGGGACATGACCGTGCCGAAGGTATCCACTACTCCGGTGCCTTCCTCCTCGGGCGGCGCCCAGGTGCTCACCACCAACCCCGCCAACGTCAAGGTCGAGGTCCTGAACGGTTCCGGCGTCTCGCACATCGCCACCGCGGCGGCCGCCGGGCTGACCAGCCGCGGTTTCGACGTGACCGGTACCGGTGACGCCCCGAGCTTCGCCTACACCAACTCGGTCATCGAGTACTCCTCGGCCGACGATATGGCCGCGGTGAACACCCTCAAGAAGGAACTCACGAACGTCACCTCCTTGCAGGTGGCCAGCCTGGCCCCCGGTACCGTCGACCTGATCCTGGGCTCCGACTTCACCGGCTTGGCCCCGGTCACCTCGGGGACCGAGGTGACGCGGCAGGCGTCCACCACTCCCGCCGTTCCGCCGTCCGCGGGCCCGTCCGCCTCCGCGTCCTCTTCCGGCGTGGCCAGCCTGGCCCACTCCAACGGCGGCATCACCGCCGCCGCGGCCTGCACCAGCGACAGCTCGGCCTTCGCCGGCCCGCTCAGTCCTTAGCTCATCGGGCCTTAGCTCATCGGGCCCCAGGCCCATCGGGCCCTCACTCATCGGGTCGGGAGGGCGCTGACGTCGCTGACCGCCTCCGGAAGCCTGCGCATGCTAGTGACCCGCCGGTCCGCGAGCTTGGCCGGATGCCCGGTGAGGTCGCGGTCCACCCACACCGAACGCAGCCCCATCCGGGCCGCGGGCATCATGTCGAGCACCCAGCTGTTGGCCACGTGGATCCAGTTCGTCCTGGTGGCCCCGGTCTTCTCCGCGAACTTCCTGAAGTGCGTGAGGTCCGGCTTGTAGCTGTGCACCGCCTCCGCCGTGACCCACTCATCAAACGGCACGGGCATCCGCGTCCTGGTGGTGGCGAACAGGTCGTCATCGCAGTTCGTCAGGAATGCCAGCCGCCAGCCGTGTTCGGCCAGCGCGGTCAGGGCGGGACCGGCGTCGTCGAATACCTGCATCTCCGGCCAGGCCCGGACGAACGCGTCCTCGCCGCCGCGGGGCAGCCTGATGTGCTCGCGCTCGGCCGCCCGCGCCAGCCCGGCGGTGAGCACCTCCCGGTACGGCCGCCAGCCGGCACCGGCCTCGATCTCGAGCTCAGCCCGGTGGTACGCGGTGAGCAGTTGGCCGGCATCCGACGCGGAGACTCCCGCGAGCGCCTCAAGCGCCCCGCTCATGCACGTGTTCCAGTCCGCGACTGTCCCGTAACAATCGAACGTCAGCCACTTGTCCGCCACCGCTCACCTCCATGAGCCCGCTCACCCCAGCATCCCACCTCCTTGGGTGTGACATCTGCCGGGCGGCAACGTCAAGGAGAGCCCGGCTGTCCGGGACACCGTGTACGCGTCACTACAGAGCAGGTTCAGTGGCTGGTCAGGTGGATGACTCCGACGTCGGACAGCCCGTTGAGCGCCAGTTGCACGGCGAGCGCGGCGAGCAGGAACCCGAATACTTTCTCGGTGACGAGCATCCGGCTGGCGTCCAGGTGGTTGCTGACCTGCACGGCCCAGCGGAACACCGCGACGTCGAGGGCGAGTATGACGATGAGGATGCCGACAGTGACCGCGAACACCGCGAGGGTGCTGGCTTCGGCCGAGGCCGTGACCAGGACGACGATCCCGGCCGGGTTGAGCAGGTAGGGCACGGCCAGCGGGAAGACGGCGACCTGCATCGGGTCCCGGTCTTCGACCGGGTGGCTGTCGCTGTTCTGGTCGTGCTGGCCCAGGACCATCGTGACCGCGATGATGAGCAGGATGATGCCGCTGGCGACGCCCAGGGCGCCGGGGGAGAAGTGCAGCAGCCTGGTCAGCAGGCCACCGAGGATGAGCAGGAGCACGGCGACGATGGCGGCGGTGGTGAGCATCTTGCGCAGGACGCGGCGCTGGGTGGCCTCGGGCATCTGCCGGGTCGTCTCCAGGAACGGCACCAGCGCGATTTTGGGGCCGATGCCGATCAGGAGCAGCAGGAAGGTATCGATGACGAAGGTGGCGTTCAGCGATTCGAGTTCCATCCCGGCTCCTGCCTGCAGCCATCCGGATCACGTCCTCGATGGTCGCCTCCATTGTGATCCTTTACGCCACGCGAAAGGCGGGGATCACTCTCGAGGAATGACCCTACCGATTTGCCGCGGACGGTGCGCGTGACCGTCATCAGGAGGGTGCGGTAATACCACACTGTGCACCTGCCCAGGCCTGCCGTGGTCGGCGGCGCGATCCTCGACCTGATTTCATGGGGGGAACTAAGCAAGGAGGCAGCCATGGCAGACGTCGCCGTCCGCCCGCAGCAGGCCAGCCAGACTGGCGCGGGGGAGTACACGTACCAGCCGGGCTTCGGGAACGAGTTCGCCAGCGAAGCAGTCCCCGGGGCGCTGCCCGTGGGCCGCAACTCACCGCAGCGCGCGCCGCTCGGCCTGTTCGCGGAGCAGCTCAGCGGGACCGCGTTCACCCAGCCGCGGGCCGTCAACCGGCGGACCTGGGTCTACCGGATCATGCCGTCGGCGGCGCACCCGAAGTTCTCCCGCATCGGCCGCGGGACGCTGCGGGCCACCCCGTTCGACGAGATCGAGCCCGACCCGAACCGGCTCCGCTGGGACGCCCTGCCGATGCCCGCCGCCGACACCGACTTCATCGACGGTCTGTTCACGATGGGCGGCAACGGCGACCTCAGGACGCGCAACGGGATGGCCGCGCACCTATACGCCGCAAACCGCTCGATGACCGACAGGTACTTCACCGACGCCGACGGCGAGCTGCTGTTCGTACCCGAGCACGGCCCGGTCCTGCTGCACACCGAGCTCGGGCCGCTGGCGGTGGCGCCCGGTGAGATCGCGGTGGTGCCGCGCGGCATCAGGTTCCGGGTGGAACTGCCGGACGGTCCGGCCCGCGGCTACCTGTGCGAGAACTTCGGCGCCGCGTTCACGCTGCCCGAACGCGGCCCCATCGGGGCGAACGGGCTGGCCAGCGAGCGTGACTTCCTGGCCCCGGCGGCGGCGTATGAGGACCGGACGGGGAGCGTGCAGGTCGTGCAGAAGTTCGGCGGGAACCTGTGGGCCGCCGACTACGACCACTCGCCGTTGGACGTGGTTGGATGGCACGGGAACTACGCGCCGTACAAGTACGACACGGCGAACTTCATGGTGATCGGCACGATCAGCTTCGACCACCCGGACCCGTCCATCTTCACCGTGCTCACCTCGCCGAGCGAGCTGCCCGGCCTGGCCAACGTGGACTTCGTGATCTTCCCGCCGCGCTGGCTGGTCGGCGAGGACACCTTCCGCCCGCCCTGGTACCACCGCAACATCATGTCCGAGTTCATGGGCCTGGTGCGCGGTGTCTACGACGCCAAGGCCGAGGGGTTCTCACCCGGCGGGGCCAGCTTGCACAACACCTTCGCCTCGCACGGCCCGGACGCCCAGACGTACCAGCAGGCCAGCACGGCTGAGCTGCGGCCGCAGAAGATCGACGGCACGCTGGCGTTCATGTTCGAGAGCCGCTGGATGATCGTCCCGACCCGGCAGGCGATGGAGGCGGGGCACCGCCAGGACGACTACGACGCCGTCTGGGGCGGCCTGAAGCGTTCCTTCCGCGGGTTAGCCTGAGTGCTATGTACATTCCCGCCCATTTCGCCGCCGACGACGTCGCCGTGCGCGAGCTGCTGGCCAGGCACGGCGCGGCCGACCTGATCACGCTCACGGCGGACGGCCTGCTGGCCACGATGCTCCCGTTCGTGTACGAGCCGGCCGCCGGGGAGCAGGGCGTCCTGTACGGTCACGTGGCCCGCAACAACGACCAGTGGCGCGAGTCGGCCCTGGGCGAATCGCTGGCCATCGTGCGCGGCCCGGACGCCTACGTGTCTCCGTCCTGGTACGCCGCCAAGGCTGAGCACGGCCGGGTCGTCCCGACCTGGAACTACGTCACGGCGCACGTTTACGGCCGGCTCGTCGTGCACGACGACCGGGACTGGGTCGAGGACATCGTCCGGCGCCTGACGGCCAAGCACGAGGCGGCCCGGCTAACCTCCCCGGGCCAGCCGCCGGGCTGGTCGGTGGACGACGCGCCGCGCGCGTTCATCGAGGGGCAACTGCGCGCCATCGTCGGCCTGGAGCTGCAAATCACCCGGATCGAGGCCAAGGCCAAGCTCAGCCAGAACCGGCCAGTGGGCGACGTCGCGGGCATCGTGGCGGGGCTGACCGGCCGGGGCGCCGACGGCAGCGCGGCGGCCGTCGCGCACGCCAACGAAAAG
>JBAUAY010000157.1:0-4220 GCA_049676235.1 Streptosporangiaceae bacterium | reverse complement strand
TCGATGAGGTGATCGAACTGGCCGGGCTGGGCGAGGTCTCGGGCAGCAGGGCCGGGGGTTTCTCCCTGGGCATGGGGCAGCGGCTGGGGGTGGCCGCCGCGCTGCTGGGCCGGCCGCAGACGGTGGTGCTGGACGAGCCGGTCAACGGCCTGGACCCGGACGGGGTGCGCTGGATCCGGCTGCTGCTCAAGTCGCTGGCCGCCGAAGGACGCACCGTCTTCGTCTCCTCGCACCTGATGACCGAGATGGCGCAGACCGCGACCCGGCTGGTCGTGCTGGGCCGCGGCCGGCTCATCAGCGACACCAGCGTCGACGATTTCACCGGCCACGCCGCCGCCGGGGTGCTGGTCCGGACCCCGGAGACCGCGCGCCTCGGCCAGGTCCTGGCCGCTCCCGGTGTCACCGTGATTAACGACGGAACGGACCTGCTGCGTGTGTCCGGTATCACCGCCGAGCAGGTCGGGACGGCGGCCTGGCGGGCGCACCTGCCGGTGTACGAGCTCACCCCCACCCACGCGTCGCTGGCAGAGGCCTTCATGCAAGTGACCCAGGACAGCATCGAGTACCACGCCGGAGCGACACGATGAGCGCCGTCATGCAGACCAGACCCGGGCCGGCTCAGGGGGCGCCGGCCCCGGCGACCGTAGCGGGACCGGTGACCCAGGTCCGCGTCGTCCGGTCGGAGTGGACCAAGCTGCGGGCGCTGCGCTCGACCTGGTGGTGCACGCTGATCGCCGTCGTGCTGATCATCGGCCTGGGCGCCGCGATCGCGGGATCCGGAGCGCCGTACACGATCTCGGCGGGCAATTCCGCCGCGGCGGGGGTATCGGCCAGCCTGCTGGGCCTGTTGTTCGCGCAGCTAGTGCTCGGCGTGCTCGGCGTGCTGGCGTTCAGCGGCGAGTACGGCACCGGGTCGCCGCCCATCTCGACCCCGGCACGGCGGTGGCACCGTGATCAGTGTGCTCCTGGTCGACGACCATTCCCTCATCCGGATGGGGTTCCGCCTGGTGCTCGAGGCCGAAACCGATATCGAGGTGGCCGGCGAGGCCGCGGACGGGACGGCCGCATTCTCCATGTGCTCCGCGTTGCGTCCCGACGTGGTGCTCATGGACGTCCGGATGCCCGGCCGCGACGGCATCGAGGCGACCCGCGACATCGTGGCCGCCGGGCTGCCGTCCAAGGTGCTGATCCTGACCACCTTCGACCTCGACGACTACGTCTACGCCAGGCTGCGAGCCGGCGCCAGCGGCTTCCTGCTCAAAGACACCCAGCCCGCCAGCCTGGTCGCCGCCATCCACACCATCGCCGCAGGCGACGCCGTCCTGGCGCCGGGCGCTACCAACCGCCTCGTCCGTCAGTTCGCCACTCAGCAGCCCGAACCATCCAGCAGCCAGCACGCCGCCGAGATACGGCAGGCTCTCACCAGCCGCGAGCAAGAGGTCCTCTCTCACATCGCCACGGGCCACTCCAACAGCGAGATCGCGGCCACCTTGTTCCTGTCCGAGGGCACCGTGAAAATCCATGTCGGCCGGATACTCGCCAAGCTCGGCCTGCGCGACCGCGTCCAGGCGGTCGTCCTCGCCTACGAATCCAGGCTGATAAGCCCCGGCCCGCCCCCGCCGTCATCTCGGCGGTGATCAGGACCGCGTGTCGCGGCGGAGCGGATGATCGGCCGGAATCTCGACCAGCACGATGCGAAGGCCGTCCGGGTCCTCGATCCACATTTCGGTCAGTCCCCAGGGCTCCGCGGCGGGCTCCCTGAGGATACGGACTCCGGCCGCGGCCAGCCGTTCGTGCTCGGCGTGCACATCCCGCACCTGGAGCCAGATCATCACCGAGCGCCCGGACGGGCCGTCCGCGCGGCCGGAGACCTCGAGCAATCCCGAGCCGAGGAAGAACACCATCCCCGGATCCCCGGGGGGGCCGAACTCCCGGTAGACCGCCAAGCCGAGTACGTCGCGGTAGAACCGACGGCTCCGGCCCAGGTCGGCGGGGCGCAGCAGGATCCGGCTGCTCAAAACCTCCACGACACTATCCTGGCAGGATTACCGGGTATGGAGACCGAAGACCCGTACAACCTCCAGCGCTTCGTGACGGCCCAGGACGCGGGCGGCACCTACGATCGTGCCGTCGCCGAGCTGCGCGGCGGCCGCAAGACCAGCCACTGGATGTGGTTCGTCTTCCCGCAGATCGCCGGCCTGGGCTTCAGCCCGACCTCACGGACATACGCGATCACCTCACGCCAGGAGGCCCGGGCTTACCTGGCGCATCCGGTTCTCGGCGTGCGGCTGACCGAATGCGCGGCCATCCTCGCCAACCTAGAAGGCCGTTCCGCGGAGCAGATCTTCGGCGACCTCGACGCGCAGAAGCTACGCTCCTCGATCACGCTGTTCCTGCGCGCCGCCCCCGGCGAGCCGGTCTTCCGCCGGGTCCTCGACCAGTATTTCGGCGGGATTCCCGACCCCGCGACCGAGCAGCGCATCTGAAACCGCCGCCGGGCCGTCACCGCGCCACCATCATCTCGGGGGCCAGGGGACGAAGCCGCTGGTGCGGCGGATATAGTCGGCGTACGCCGCGCCTTTGGAGCGCGCCATGTGCTTCTCGAGCAGCTTCTTGCCGGTGTGCCTGACCAGCATGTTCGTCATGTAGACGGGCGCGGCCACGGTCAGCAGCCCGAGCCAGTGGGAGCAGGCCAGCAGCCACAACCCGAACCAGACCACGGCATCGCCGAAGTAGTTCGGGTGGCGGGTGTAGCGCCACAGGCCGCGGTCGAGCACCCGCCCGGCGTTGGCCGGATCGGCCTTGAACCGGCTTAGCTGCAGGTCACCCACCGTCTCGAAGCCGAATCCCACCGCCCACACCGCCACGCCCAGCCAGCTGACGGCGGACAGGCCGGCGCGCTCGTACATCGCCACCTGCAACGGCAGGGACACGAGCCACATGACCCGGCCCTGCGCCCAGTAGATGTAACGCAGCACGAAGGCGGCCAGGTTCCCTCGGTTGCGCCGCAGCAGCGACGCGTACCGTTTGTCCTCTCCGTGGCCGACGTTGCGGGCGAAGATGTGCGCGCCCAGCCGGAGCCCCCACACGGCGGTGAGCAGCAGCACCAGGACCCGGCGCCCCGTGTCGCCGTCACCGGCCGACAGGCCGAACGAGACCGCCGCGATGATGACGAAGCCGAGCGGCCAGACCGTGTCCATGATCGCGTGCACCCGGGCCCGCATCGCGTAGCCGAAGGTCGCCAGCATCAAGACGGCCACGGTCCCGGCGGTGACTGCCAGGTTGACCAGCAGCGGACCCCAGCTCACCGAGGCCCGCCGTCCATCAGGTCGTTAAACGCCTCGACCGAGGCCCGGAACTCCTTCGGCTCGCCGGCCTGACTTTGCGCCAGCAGGGTTTCCAGCTGGCCCGGGCTCAGGTCGGGATCGTCCGGCAGCGGCACCGTACCCCACTCCACCACCGACGCCCGCCGCAGTCGGCCGCCGCCGGTGACGATGTACTCGCCGTTCAGCCGGCAGTCCTGGCTGGCCAGCGCGGTCAGCACCGGCGCCACCGCGTCCGGCTCCATGTGCTTCCTGGCTGCCGACGGCATGCCGTCGTCGGTCATCTGGGTTTCTGTCATCTGGGTGAGGGCGTACGGCAGCAGCAGGTTGGTCAGCACGCCTTTGGCCGCGCCTTCGGCCGCCAGCGACCGGCCGAAGGCCAGCAGGCCGCCCTTGCTGGCGGCGTAGGCGGACAGGCCGATGTCGCCGTGCAGCCCGCCGGTGGAGGCGACCAGGATAATCCGCCCGTAGCCGGCCGGCCGCATCACCGCCATCGCGGCCCGGGCCAGCCGGATGCTGCCTTGCAGGTTGATCGCCAGGACCTCGTCGAACTGCTCGGCGGCCTGCCGGTGGAACATCCCGCCCCCGCCGATGGCCGCGTTGGCCACGCAGATATCCAGCCGTCCCCAGTGCTGCCGCGCCGCCGCGACCATGGCCTGGCCGCTGCCGGGGTCGGCCACGTCGGAGTATTCGGCCACCGCCTCGCCGCCCGCCGCCCTGATCTGGTCGGCGACCTGGTCGGCCGGCCCGCGCCCGCCCGCGTCCACCACCCGGTTGCGGTTGTTGACCACGACCTTCGCGCCCTGCCGGGCCAGCGCCAGGCAGAACGACCGCCCGAGACCCCGCCCGCCGCCGGAGACGACCGCCACCCGCCCGGCCAGCGGCCCGGTGCCGTCG
>JBAUAY010000156.1:0-6155 GCA_049676235.1 Streptosporangiaceae bacterium | reverse complement strand
ACGCGGAACGGTTCATGGCGCAGCGGATGGGCGCCACGACCGACACCATTGACGGCTCGCACACCGCGTTCATCGCGAAGCCGGTCGCCGTGGCCACGTTCATCCGGCAGGCGCTGCGGTGACCTCGTAGACCGAAATGTGGTCCGGACTCTCCCGGTGAACGGGCCGCGGTCCCAGTCCTGGTAGCGCTCCCGCAGCCGCAGGCCGGCCAGCCGGACCATCAGGTCCAGTTCACCCGCCCAGCAGTAGCGCAGACGTAGCGGCCGCAGCGTGGTGCCCGCGCGTCGAACGTCACTCGCTGGTAGGTGACGGCCTGCGCCACCGGGTCGTCGGTCAGGAACTCCATCTCGACCGAGTCCTCGGTCAGCGCGCGGGTGGCGACCGAACCTATGGTCTCGCGTTCACCAGGCCTGTGCCGAGCGACGCCTGTCGCACTCTTCTGCCGCCGACAGCTCGAGCGCGGGCGCAGCAGAGCCTGGGCGTGCCTGTAGTTGAGTCGGCAACCGTAAACTCTGCCAACCGAGGACGGAGGCCGACGGGAACTTGGTCAGGGAGATCAACCTGAATCCTCGCCCCCGAGCAAGGAGCCGCCGTCGGGCGTGTCCATGGGACTTTTGGCGCTGATCAGGTGAGCCGCGCAGATTGGGGCACTCTTGGTCTCTGTGCTTCTGGTTGGATGCGGAGGCGACATCCAGATGGGAGCCGAGGACGCCTGGTATTGCGCGCCTTGGATCGGAGCGCCGCGAATAGCGGTGTCACGTCGGCCCGAGGACATGTGCGATCAGCGCCCGTATCCGGGTCAAGCGGGCGTCGGTAGCTTCGGCCGAGAGACGTTGCTCAGCAGCGAGCGCGGCCGCGGGCGCGCCCCGGCGGCTGCTGAAGAGAGACCGGATCACTTCGGCGCTCTCTGCGCGAACACCGCGAGTGAAGTCTGCGGGCCCAAGCCCTGCGGCGAAGGCTATCTCGAGGCATCGCCATATGTCCGATATGTCAGTGTCCTTGGACCGAACTGTGGTTGCGAGGCTCTTCAGTACCACAGCGCTCACCTCGTCGGGGAACGGCAGCTCGCACTCCAGGATCGCTCCGTTGAGGCGGCGCAGCTCCAGCGTGATGGTTACCGGCGCGCGGGCTAGCGCCAACTGCAATCCCGGAACCTCCGTGGTGAAGAGATCCTCTCCGACTTGGACGTTCTCACGCGCCCGGCTTGTGTACGCCGGGACGAGGACATCGATGAACGCCTCGGGACGCGGCGAGTCATCTTTGCCTTTCATCTTGACAGGGATATCGGATAGCCCTCGCGCGAAGCGATTGCCTGCCACCTGCGTATAGTCGAGATCTTTCAGGCGGCCTACGACATGGTGATCTCGGGCGACGATCGGCGGGATACCGAGGTCTACGTCACCCGTCTCTCGGTAGAGCTCGTGCCCCAGCCGCCATCTTGCCGCAAGCACCGTGACCATGTGGCCGCCGATGACGCGGCAATCTGCGGCAATGTCTCCGAGCGCCCGTGCCAGGTCACTGAGCGCGACATAGCGAGATCATCGGTAACCGAGGCGGCACCGAGCGTGAGCCTGGTCAGGGGCGTTCCAGCAGCCATTGCCGTAGCCTCCCAGCAGCATCGATCCGGTCCGCGCCGCCTAGGTCTTGAAGATCCCAGATCTGCTGGATCGGGTCAGCCAGCGGTACATCGCTTCCTTGTACTTGAGCCACTAGAGCGGGCGTAGGGAAGACGGACCGGTCCTGGGGAGTGCGCATGACCACGTTGGCGTCGTGCCTTCCCTCCGCCTGTGTCAGGCCGAGGCCGGAGGGGTCGATCGCGTGCTTTGCGTACAAGATCACCACGCTAGGTCTACGCCACGGCAGGATGAGATCCGGCCCGACGTCGGCAGACGCCGCTATCGGGCGGCCCGGGGTACTCACCCGGCCCGCGCGGACGGCTACTTCAACCGGGGATTCGAGGCTGTAGTAGTACTGCTCTGAGCCGCCTGGGCCGGGGTATTCGGCCAGGAAGCGATCGAGCAGGGCCTCTCGGCGAGGGTCCCAGCGGCCGTGCTCAGATCTGTCGACAAGCTCCAGCTCGTGCAGGTGATGAAGTATCTGTGAGGCTCGCGGTTGCGAAACACCGGCCTGGGCCGCCAGTGCAGTCGCGCCGGGTTCCTCATCCTCTCCGCCGTTAAAGCCTACGAGCGCGCGGATGACAGCAAAGCTGCCAGAGCCGCGCGGTAGAGTCTTCCGCTTGGGCGCTGGAGAGCTAGAGGTGCGCCGCTGACGAAGCAGCAACCCCGGCGCACGCAGGTCGAAATTTCCCTGGGTATCCGCCCAAGACCAGCCATCCCTGGTCAGGATCGATCCGAGAGGTTCAGAGATGAACGGAGCGACTATCAGTGGATGCCCGCCGGCGGCTAGTCCGTGCCGCGACTGCTGGAGCCGCTCCAGTTCATGTGGATAAGGCGCGCGGGACTTGGCCTGCACGGCAAAGCGCGCGCTGCGGTCGCCGGCCACCACCTCAAGGATCGCATCGATGCCCGCATGCGTCCCGCCAGCCGGGGTGAGGTCTTCTACCGTCAAGCCGGACTCCCGCAGCCAGCGTACAGTATCCATAAGCACAAAGTCGATTATAAGCACAGTGGTGATAATTTCAAAATGCTTATGGCTGTCCCCTCAACCTATCCCGCACAAGAGCGCGAGACTCGCAGCGCGGCTCTGGCGGCCAGCGCTGGCTGCGGGCAGGAGCCGAGGAACGGCCGACCCAAGCTGCAGACCGGATTGCGAGCTTGTTCCAGGCCCCGAGCCGACGTCCGGCAGTCGAACCATCGGCAACGCTGACTAACTGGCAGTCACTCTTCATGATGGTCATCCACTCCGAGTAGCGACTGCGCACCGATACACCCGGCGTGACGAGCGACCTTGGTGTCCGGCATCAGGGGGCAAGGAACGGCATTGCGCTGCACCAACTTCCACAGATTCCAGGCAGCGGCGGTTTTCTACCCAAATTTCTACCCAAAATGCGGGCCCTCTAGGCTGGTCATGCAGACTTGACTCCCCCATCGCCCACCGCGCAGGGCCTCCACGTCACCGGTGCTTCCCGAGCAGGCGGCCGGCTGATTGCCATCAGATGCCGCCGACTGGTCGGCAGCGGTCGCCTGATCCAGAGTCTTCCCTGTTCAAGCAGAATCTCGGAACTCAGTTACGCTGCCGAAAAGGACCAGCCGGAGACCCGTCGTCCTACCCAATCCCGAAGGCCCGCGGGGCCTGGCCACCGCGGCCGCAACGTCGAGATCGCCTAAACGCCCACGAACTCCTCGTGGATGAACCGCCTCCCCCGTTCACCGCGCTGCGCGAGTTCACCCTAAACGGCACCAACCACAGGACCCAGCGCGAGCAGGGCAGCATGATCCGCCGCCACGTCTCCCGGCGCAACCGCCACACCGCCTGCGCCGGGATCGCTGCCCGGACAAACGCAGCCTGACAGGCACGAGCATGGATCCGCGGACGCACACCGCCGTGACCTGGCTGCTGAACGGCGATGAGCCGACCAGCCAGCTGATGACCCGCCGCGATGTCCTCGGCGAGCGGGCAGGCAAGGACGCCGGCCAGGTGCTGGCCGCGCCAAGGTGACCGCGCTGCTGCCCGGCCAGTGCGGTGACGGCGGGTTCGCCGTCCACCCCTACCGCAAGTGGACCGGGGGCAGCACAGCGAGAATAAGCGGGTAATGGCACCCACAACTCAGGTGCGGAGCCGACATATCAATCCCTGTGCTGGATAGAAGGCGCCCTCAGGATTGGCTGACGTCAGATTCCTGAGGGCGCCCGCAGCGCGTCTCCAGGATTGCTAGAGAGCAACCCCTGGAGGCGTCTGACGATTTGCGAACATCGCGAGCACCTCCTTCCTGATACAGAGGACATATCGTGCCGCGGCGCGCTCATCGTAGGACTGCACGCCGACATGCGGCAACGCATTTACCGGTGACCAAGATCGTCACCTGGTCGCCGGTCACCTCAGGTTGCCGCCCACTGCCCTTAACTTCCGGGACGGCGGCTGCGGAAGGCAAAGTAGCCCGGGCCGGGTTCCGGCGGTCGTAGCCAAAGGTGACCGCCGGCCATCGTCCATCCCCTGGGTGACCAGCAAGGGCGGCGGGACGCCGAGGTCCACCGGAATCACGACCGCGGGATGGTCCCAGGACCGAACGGATCACCTGGCACGTGCCGGCTGTCAATGGCCAAGTTACGGTAGGCACCAGTGCTATAGCACGCGTAGATCGCAGGAGTGGCGAAACCGACCGGCGCTCCCCCGTTCCCAGGCCGGACGGGTAACTCCTTGTGATGAGCCTCGCTGCTCGCGCGCGCAAGTACCCGATATGGTGTGGCTGGCCGACCCGATGCCAGTGGCCTGAACGGATACAGAACTGGTTATTCTGTGTGGCCCTGACGATCAGGTCATCCGGCGGCATGGCCTGCCCTTCACACCAGTCCGTACGTTCACCCGGCCTGCGATTCGACGCTCGGCGTTGCCGATGGGCGGGCCGCGCCGCGGAGCTTCCGCGCCGCCGTTCGGCCAGGACGCCGAGCATCCCGAACATGGCCTGGCCCTCCATCGTCTTGGTGTCGACGCCCTGCTCGATCACGGGCAGGCCGATCCCACGCTCGCGCAGCTCCGCCCCTAGCATCACGGCCTGGAGGGCCCAGCGGCCTGCGTCGTCTCCCGCTGGACGCGGATACACGCTTCGCGGCTCCTCCTCCTCAAGTCGTAGTCCGCCATCGACGTTCCCCCGCCGGGCTGATGAGACGGCAGCTTTAATTAGCCCGCCTTTGGTGGCGCTCTTTGTAAGAGGTCAGACCAGCGGCCCGTATTGCCAGAATGCTCTATCCGCTGGTCGCTCTTCTTGAGTCTCCCGGCGCTGGTCATTGGGCCGACGCGGCCGCCGACGGCGGACTGTACCCATCTGAAAGCGGGCGGCCTTTGGGTCAAAGGGTCACCCCGTAAGGGGTGGCGACTTCGAGTTCACTCCGTGTCCTCCGCTATCTGCCGGGCCGCAGGGGAGCGGCGTGCCGGGAGTGGCCAAGCACGATCCCTGCGCAACAGATCTGAGCCATCTGAACCAGCCGGCCGCGTTCGCAGCCGGGAAGTGCAGTCGGCCTACGGATACCCCACAGCTAGGGTCCGGATGCAGACTCAGACCGTGCGAGGTTAACCGGGACCGGACCAGCGCCGCGTCTTGGGGCGTCGGAGGATGTGCCGGACGAAGGGCTGACCCGGGAAGCCGGTCCCGGACCTTCGCCGACCGCTATGGCATGACCCATCAAGAGACGGGGAGCGGAGATGAACGAGATGTGTGACCGGTGCGGGCCTGCGGTCGCTGCGGTCTACCGCGTCGAGCGGCACGGCGAGTTGTACCTGTGCGGGCACTGCACGAACCGGCTGTGGACGGCGCTCTTCGCGCAGGGCTGGGCCATCTGGCCCGCTAGCGAGCATCCGCTCGCGCCGCAAGCTGACGAATGCTCCGGCGCCTCGTGGCAGCGTACCCGGCGTGGGCGTGGGTCGGGCGGAAGTCCCCGGATGCCTAGGGGCCGCTTTCGGCGCCTTCGTGCGCTGGTGCTGGTGTGCTGGCGCGGGCGATCGCCTCGCATGGTCCTCAGCGGTTAATCCGCGCAAACGATCATTGATCACCGCCCAGCAACGGAGTCGTACCATGCCTCAGGAATCACCCACCTTTAAAGAGCAACTCGCGATCACCGTCCCCGGCGCCCGCTCCGGCAGCAAGGGAGCGGGAAGTGACCCGGGACCAGTCCGGCGGCCGGGCAGCGGGGCTGCCATTGCACCTGCGGGCCGGGCGGCGCTGCCGCGTGCGGCCGGGTTCTGGCTGGTGGCCGGGGTGTTGTTCCTGATGCTCGTTGCGTCGGCGGCCGCGTCGCCGCTGTATAGCGTCTACCAGGCCCAGTGGCGTTTCTCGGCAACCACGCTGACCGCCGTGTTCGCCGTCTACGTCCTGGCCCTGCTGCTCACCTTGCTGGTATTCGGGTCGCTGTCGGACTACCTGGGCCGCCGCGGTGTCATCGCCGTGGCCCTGGCGGCCGGCGCGGGCGCGTGCGGGCTGTTCCTCGCGGCGCACGGAGTCGGGCTGCTTTTCGCCGCCCGGGCGCTGCAGGGCGCCGCCG
>JBAUAY010000155.1:0-11700 GCA_049676235.1 Streptosporangiaceae bacterium | reverse complement strand
GCACCCCGGCCAGCGCGGTGACCGCCTCGGCGGCCGGGGCAGCCGGGAACATCCGCCTCAGCGTGGGTACCGGGCCGGGATCGCAGGTCCCGGCCTGGACGTTCAGCGGCAGGGCCAGGACCACGGTCCGGCGGCCGAGCGTTGTGGAGTAGGCGCGGTGCGCGTCGGCCAGCGCCGATGCGGGGGAGTAGAGCCGCTCGGCGACCGCGCCCACCGAAGCGGCCAGCCCGGCCACGTCGACATGGAAGTTGGACCGGATCTCCGGGGCCTCGGCCGCCAGCACCAGCAGCGGGGTGCGGCTCTTGGCGGCCTCGGCGATACCCGTCATGGCGTTGGTCAGACCGGGCCCCTGATGCACCGTGACGACCCCGGGGGCTCCGGTGGTCCGGGCCCAGGCGTCGGCCATGACGGTAGCGCCGCCCTCGTGCCGGGCCGCGACGAACCTCGCCCCGCCGGCCACCAGTGCGTTCGTAACGTGAAAGTTGCCGCTGCCGACCACGCCGAACACGGTGTTCACCCCGAGTCCGGCCAGCCCGCGGCCGACGGCGTCTGCGACCCGCATGCTCAGGAACGCTCGACCAGCGCCAGCGCACGGCACGGGGACCCCGAACCGCTGATGATGGGCAGCGGGCCCGCGATCACGACCGCGCCGGTGACCGGCAGCCGGGCCAGGTTCTGCAGCTGCGTGAGGCCGTACTTGCCCGCCCCGAGCAGCGACGAATGGCAGGGGAAGGGCGGGTCGAAGGAGTGCGCGGCCCCGGCGTCGGTGCCGACGGTCTCGGTCCCGAGCCCGATCACCGGCGACTCCTGGGCCAGCCACACTGCGCAGGACACGCTGATCCCCGGCGTGTGCGGGCCGGTGGCGTCCGCGTTGAGGAACGCGGCCTGGTCGTTAGATCGCGCGTCCCAGCCTGTCCGGTACAGCAGCCAGCCGCCCACCGGCAGCGGTCCGTGCTCGATCTCCCACTGCTTGACGTGCTCGATCTCCAGGAGGAAGTCCGGGTCCTCGGCCGTCTCGGCGCTGAAGTCGAGCACCACCGCCGGGGCGATCAGCCGTGAGACCGGGACCTGGGCCACGTCCTCGCGGTCTTTGCCGGTCACCCAGTGCACCGGGGCGTCGAAGTGGGTGCCGGTGTGCTCGCCGGTCACGATGTCGTTCCAGTACCAGGCGGGTCCCCGCTCGTCGTAGTGGCTGATCTCGGTCAGCCCGAAGCGGGCGGTATTGCCGAACGGCTCAGGCAGCTGGATGATCGGCGTCTCGGCGCTCAGGGGCGCGGTGAGATCGATCACCTCGACGGAGCTGTCACGGATGGCGTCGGTCAGGGCCTGCAGCACGGACATGATGCTCCTTCACGTGGTGGCTAACGAACACGGGGCGGATAACCGAACACTAGACGGATAACCGAAGCTTTCACCATCGGCGCCCCGGCCGGCTAGTCCCGCGTTGATCCGGCCCCGGGCCGGATTGATCCTGTGCCCGGCGTGGTTACTGCTGTGAAAGCCCGCCGGACCACGGCGTAACCTGACCTTCGGGGTGAAAGAATGACCAAGCCTGTCGTGATGGCAACGACCCTGGTCACCGAGGACGGCGTCCCGATTGACGCTATCCACCTTCCCGGTGCCGGCGACCTCGCGATCGTGGTCGCGCACGGTTTCACGCTGTCGTGGCAGCGGCCCAGCGTCTGGCGCATCGCCAACCGGTTCAACCGGGAGGCGGGCGTGATCACCTTCGACTTCCGCGGCCACGGGCGCTCCGGCGGCCTGTCCACGCTGGGCGACCGCGAGATCTCCGACCTCGACGTGGTCGTCGCCTGGGCGCGCCAGCTCGGCTACCAGCGGGTCGCCGCGGTCGGCTTCTCGATGGGCGCGTCGATCGTGCTGCGGCACGCCGGACTAGTCGGCGGGCTCGACGCGGCGGTGTCGGTCAGCGGTCCCGGCCGGTGGTACTACCGGGGTACCGAACCCATGCGGCGGGTGCACTTCGCGGTGGAACACCGGATTGGCCGGTTCGTCACCCGGCGGTGGCTGAAGACCCGGATCAGCCCGCAAGGCTGGAAGCTGGTCCCCGTCCCCCCCGCCGAGGCGGCGGCGCAGATCTCGCCGGTCCCGCTGCTGATCGTGCACGGTGACCAGGACCACTACTTCCCGCCGGAACACGCACGCCAGCTGTACATGGCGGCCAGCGAACCCAAGGAGCTCTGGCTCATCCCGGGCATGGGCCACGCCGAGTCCTCCTGCAGCCAGGCCCTCGTCGACCGCATCAGCCACTGGGTCGAACAGGCCACGGCTCAGGCGGGCCGCACCGCCAGCGTCCGGGACGAGGCCGGTGCGCCGTCTCCGCTCGCGCCCGGACCCCGAACGCGGCCGCCTAGCCCCTGCGCGACGAGTGGCCCACGATCATGAAGATCAGGCCCGGCCGGGCTCGGAGTGGATGACGACCCATATCGCGTGCACGTAATCGCCGGTTTTATTGAGGTATTCGTGTGGCGTGGCAGAGTCGAACGCAATCGAGTCGCCCGGGCCTAGCTCATAGCTCTCGAAGCCGACATTGGCCTGCAGCGTGCCGCTGATGATCAGGCCGTACTCGCGCCCGTCGTGACGCAGCGAGCGGCGCTCGTCGGTGGAGTGGCCGCCGGGGGAGTAGACCACCTCGAGGAAATCGGTCACAGCGTCCGCCCCGGGGGTAAGCCGCTCCCAGCGCACGCCGCTGGCCAGATCGATGATCTTGCGGCCGCCGCCTCGCTGCACGATCGCGGGCGGCTGCGAGGCTCCGGACCGCCTGGATCCCGGCGCTGCCGCCGGTCCACCGCTCACGCCATCGCCCAAACCGGTCCCCGTGCCGGCCCCCGCACCGGCATCGGCCCTCGCACCGTCATCCCGGTCGGCGCCAGGCCCGGCTCCCGACCCGAACAGCAGGTAGTCGAGCGAGCTGCCCAGCTCGGTGGCCAGCGAGTACAGCACACCGACCGAGGGCACCGAGACCCCCCGCTCGATCTGCGAGATCAGGCTGGCCGAGCAGCCTACCCGCCGGGCCAGCTCGCGGACGGACAGCTGCCGGTCCGCCCGGACCAGGCGCAGCCGGGGCCCGAGCCCGGTACCCGGATCGAAGTCAGCCGCCATGGTGTAAATCTACACTGCACATGCCAGCGGGCCCGGCTTGACAGCTCCACTGCACACAACGTTGGATGAGGGTGCCGGCCTAGCGACGCGCAGGCGAAAGCGACGTAAGGAGCTCCGATGACGGGTCCTGCCCTTCCCCTCGCCCCGGCGCCGGGCCGGATGAACGTCGACTTCGAGGAGCGGGTCGACTTTGCCCGGCTTCGCCAGTACCGCCTGGACCGAGCCAAGGCAGCGATGGAGGCGGCCGGGCTCGGCGCGCTGCTGGTCTTCGACAACAACAACATCAGGTACCTGACCGGCATCGCGATCGGCGAGTGGACCAGGGACAAGCTGTGCCGGTACGCGCTGTACACCCGGACCGGGGAACTGGTGCTCTGGGACTTCGGCTCGGCCGCCGTGCACCACCGGCTGTACTGCCCGTGGCTCAAGCCAGAGAACAGCATCGCCTCCTACACCACGATGCGCGGCGCCGCCCCGCCCGCGTCCGGGCTGACCGCCAAGCAGGTTGCGGAGATCAAAGACCGGATACACGACGCCGGCGTCGCAGGCGAGCCCGTCGGCGTGGACTTCGCCGAGGTTCCCACCTTCTTCGAACTGCAAAAAGAGAAGATCGATATCAGGGACGGCCAGCAGGTGATGCTGGACGCCAGGCAACTCAAGTCGAAAGACGAAATCACGCTGCTGGCCACCGCCGCTGCGATGGTCGACGGCACCTACACCGACATCGCCGAAGCACTCCGCCCGGGGGTCAGGGAGAACGAGATCGTCGCGCTGGCCAACAAGCGGCTCTACGAGATGGGCTCGGACGACGTGGAGTCGGTCAACGCGGTCTCGGGCGAGCGCTGCAACCCGCACCCGCACAACTTCTCCGACCGCATGATCAGGCCGGGCGAGCAGGCGTTCTTCGACATCATGCACTCCTACAACGGCTACCGCACCTGCTACTACCGCTGCTTCGCGGTCGGCCGGGCCACCCAGCCGCAAAAGGACGCCTATAAAAAAGCCCGCGAGTGGATCGACGCCGCTATCGAGATGATCAAGCCCGGAGTGTCCACCGACCAGGTAGCCCGGCTGTGGCCGACCGCACAGGAGATCGGGCTGGCGGATGAGAAGACGGCGTTCGGCCTGCTGTTCGGGCACGGGCTCGGGCTCGCGCTGCACGAGCGGCCGATCATCTCCCGGCTCACCTCCCTGGATGCCCCGATGGAGATCGCCGAGGGCATGGTCTTCGCCCTCGAGACCTACTGCCCGGCGACCGACGGGCGGTCGGCAGCCAGGATCGAGGAAGAAGTCGTGGTCGGACCCAGCGGCATCGAGATCCTGACCAAGTTCCCAGCCCAGGACCTCTACGTCACCAACCCCTACTGACGAGGCGATCACGTGCCGGACATAGACAGTGCGATCTCGGAAGCCACCGCGCTCGAGATGTACAGGAAGATGACCGAGATCCGGCTGTTCGAAAAGCGTGCCTACGACCTTTTCATGCAGAACCTGGTCAAGGGGACCACGCACCTCGGCACCGGCCAGGAGGCGGTCGCGGCCGGCGTGTCGCAGGCCATGGACGACGACGACTACATGTTCGTCACCTACCGCGGGCACAACCACGTGCTAGCCCGCGGCACCCCGATGACGCCGGTGATGGCCGAACTTCTCGGCCGGGAGAACGGCCTCATGCACGGCAAGGGCGGCTCGATGCATCTGCTCGACACCTCCCGCGGCATCCTCGGTGCCTACGCCATCATCGGCGCGCAGCTGGTCATCGCCAACGGCTCGGCCTGGTCGGCCAGGTACCGCGGCACCAGGCAGGTCACGGTCTGCTTCCTCGGTGACGGGGCCACCAACATCGGCGCCTTCCACGAGGCGCTCAACCTGGCCGCCGTGTGGCAGCTGCCGGTGATCTTCATCTGCGAGAACAACCAGTACATGGAGTACACGCCGATCGGCTCGGTGACCGCCGTGCCCAGGCCCGCGGCCGACCGCGCCGCCTCCTACGGCCTCGACGCCGTGGTGGTCGACGGCAACGACGTGGAGGCGGTCTATGAGGTGGCGCAGGTCGCTATCGGCCGGGCCAGGGACGGCGGCGGCCCGGCGCTCATCGAGGCGCTCACCTACCGGCACGGCGGTCACTCCCGCGCCGACCCGGGCAAATACCGTCCCGACGCTGAGGTCAAGGAGTGGCTGGCCAGGGACCCGCTGCCCGCTTACCGTGAGGTCCTGACCGCCCGTGGCATCGACGCGGCCGCCCTCGACGCGATCGATGACCACGCCCGCGAGGCGGTGGACCGGGCTACCGAGGAGGCGAAGGCCGGTCGCGAGCCCAGCCTCGATCTGGCCACCACGAACGTCTGGGCCGATGGCGGCCATGCGTGGCGGAACTGAGGGGAACTGAGGAAGGTGCCCAAAGCCGCCGTTTCCAACCATCTTGACCGAACGGACCTGACGTGACAGCTATCACCTACCGTGACGCGGTAACCCGGGGTATCGCCCAGGAGATGCGCCGGGATCCCAGCGTGGTCTTCCTTGGCGAGGATGTTGCCGCGGCCGGCGGCGTGTTCAAGACCACCCCGGGCTTGCTCGAGCAGTTTGGCCCGGAGCGCGTCCGCGACACCCCGATCAGCGAGCAGGCCATCCTCGGCGCCGCGATCGGCGCCGCGATGACCGGCTTGCGGCCGATCGCCGAGATCATGTTCAGCGACTTCTTCGCGGTCTGCTGGGACCTGATCGCCAACGAGATGGCCAAGATCAGGTACATGTCCGACGGCCAGCTGGCGCTGCCGCTCGTCGTCCGCTGCGCCAACGGGGCCGGGCTGCGCTTCGGCGCCCAGCATTCGCAGTCGGTGGAGAACTGGGCGATGGCGGTGCCCGGCCTGAAGGTCGTCGCCCCGTCGAACCCGCGCGACGTCATCGGGCTGTTCGCCGCGGCCGTCCGTGATCCCGACCCGGTCCTGTTCTTCGAGCACAAGGGCCTGTACCCGAGCAAGGGCGAGGTGCCAGACGGCGAGATCACCGACGAGCTCGGCCGGGCCAGCGTGCTGCGCCAGGGCGGGGACGCCACGATCCTCGCGCTGGCCGCGATGGTGCCGCGGGCGCTAGCGGCGGCCGAGAAGCTGTCCGCCGAGGATGGCATCGAGGCCACGGTCATCGACGTCCGGTCGCTGGTGCCGCTGGATACCCGGACGATCCTGGCCGAGGTGACCAAGACCGGCCGGCTGTTCACGGTCGAGGAGAACCCGCGGCTGTGCGGCTGGGGCGCGGAGATCGTCTCGATCGTGGCCGAAGAGGCGTTCGGCGCGCTGACCGGTCCGGCGATTCGCATGACCACCCCTCATATCCCGCTGCCCGCCGCGGATAAGCTCGAAGATCATGTGCTGCCCTCGGTGGACCGGATCGTCGAGACCGTCAGCAAGGCTCTGTGAGTTTGTGAGGCGAGAGGAACAGCGGTGAGCGGCAACCTAGCCGAACTGGTTGGCATCGACGTACCCACCCGGCTGCTGATCGGCGGGGAGTGGACCGGCGGGCGAGGCGGCGGCACGCTGTCGGTCATCGACCCGGCCACCGAGGACGCGCTGGCCGAGGTGGCCGACGGGACGGTGGAGGACGCGCTCGACGCGGTCGGCGCGGCCGCCGGTGCGCTGCCCGGCTGGGCCGCGACGCCGCCACGGCAGCGCGCGGAATGCCTGCGCCGGACCTTCGAGCTGATGACCGAACATGCGGAGTCCCTGGCCCGGCTGATGGTCGCTGAGAACGGCAAGGCGCTGCGCGACGCGCGGGGCGAGGCGACGTATGCGGCCGAGTTCTTCCGCTGGTACGCCGAAGAGGCGGTGCGAATGGAAGGCGTGCTGATGCAGGCGCCTTCCGGGGCGAACAAGATCCTGGTCATGCGCCAGCCTGTCGGCGTCTCGGTGCTCGTCACCCCCTGGAACTTCCCGGCCGCGATGGCCACCCGCAAGATCGGCCCGGCGCTGGCGGCCGGCTGCACGGTGGTGCTCAAGCCGGCCTCGGAGACCCCGCTGACCGCGCTGGCCATCGCCGGCCTGCTGGCCGAGGCAGGCGTGCCGGACGGCGTGGTCAACGTGCTGCCCTCGCGGAAGTCGGGTGCGGTCGTCTCAGCGATGCTCAACGACCCGCGGGTCCGCAAGCTGTCGTTTACCGGGTCTACCGAGGTGGGCCGGATCCTGCTGCGCGAGGCGGCGGACACGGTAGTGAACACCTCGATGGAACTGGGCGGCAACGCGCCCTTCATCATCTTCCAGGACGCGGATATCGACGCCGCAATCGAGGGGGCGCTGATCGCCAAGATGCGCAACGGCGGCGAGGCGTGCACCGCCGCCAACCGCTTCTACGTGCACGAGGCGGTGGCCGACGAGTTCAGCCGCAAGTTCGCGGCCCGCCTGGACGCCATGGTCGTCGGGCCGGGCCTGGATGAGGGCACCGACGTGGGCCCGCTGGTCAACGAGCCGACCCGGTCCAAGGTGGCCGAACTCGTCGAGTCGGCGGCCGCCGACGGCGGCAAGGTGGTCACCGGCGGGCGTGCGCCGGACCGGCGCGGGTACTTCTACCAGCCGACCGTCATCGACCAGGTGCCGTCGGGCGCCGCCATTCTCGGCACCGAGATCTTCGGGCCGGTGGCACCCGTAGTCCGGTTCACCGCCGAGGACGAAGCCGTCCGCTGGGCCAACGACACCGAGTTCGGGCTGGTCTCCTACGTGTACACCGGGGACCTGAGCCGCGGCCTGCGGGTTTGCGAGGCCCTCGAGGCCGGCATGGTCGGCCTCAACCGCGGGATCGTGTCCGACCCAGCGGCCCCGTTCGGCGGGGTGAAGCAGTCGGGCATCGGCCGCGAGGGCGCACACGACGGACTCCTGGAATTCACCGAAACGAAGTACATCGCAACCGACTGGTGACCGCTGCACCTTTCCGGACGTCCTCTTCGGAATCTGCTTTTCAACGTGATGGTCAGTGGGGCGGCCGGGATGGACGGGACCTGGGCCGGCGAGCCGGGCGTAGCGGTAAGGTAAGGCGCCAGACATCCTTGACGGCGGTGCCTTTCCGGGCCCCGCGTGGGCCCCCGGAGGCCTGTGATTTCAGCCGGAGGTACGCACGGTGACGAATTTGCCTGACCAGTTCGACCGAGATGTGGTCGTCATTGGGGGCTGCGGGCATGTCGGTTTGCCGCTTGCGCTTGCCTTCGCCGACCGCGGCGCGCGGGTGGCCATCTACGACATCAGCGAGACGGCGGTGGCCGCGGTGAACTCGGGCCGGATGCCGTTCGCCGAGCCGGGCGCGGACGAGGTACTGCACCGGGCGCTCGGCGCCGGACGGCTCGAGGTCTCCGCTGACCCGGCCGTGGTGAGCACCGCGGAGCACGTGGTGGTGGTCATCGGCACGCCCGTGGATGAGCACCTGAACCCTAATCAGACCGCGATCACCAGGGCGCTCGGCGGCTGCTCGGATTACTTCAGGGACGGTCAGCTTCTTGTCCTGCGCAGCACCGTGTTTCCCGGAGTGACAGCGCTGGTGGAAAAGATGATGGCCGGGCTGGGATTGCAGATCGACGTGGCGTTCTGCCCGGAACGGATCGCCGAGGGCAAGGCGATGACCGAACTATTCGAACTGCCGCAGATCGTCTCGTCCCGCACGCCGGCCGGGACGAAGCGGGCCTCCGCGCTGTTTCGCAGGCTGACCAGCAAGCTCGTGGTGATGTCACCGGGAGAGGCGGAGCTGGCGAAGCTATTCACCAACGTGTGGCGCTACATCAAGTTCGCCACCGCCAACCAGCTCTACATGATGGCGAACGAGCAGGGCCTGGATTTCGACCGGATCCGGCGCGGGCTGTCCGAGGACTACCCGCGGGCCGCGGACATGCCCGCCGCGGGATTTGCCGCCGGGCCGTGCCTGTTCAAGGACACGATGCAGCTCGCCGCCTTCAACCACAACAACTTCCCGCTCGGCCACGCGGCCATGGCGGTCAACGAGGGCCTGCCGCTCTACGTAGTGCACCGGCTTGAGCAGCAGTTCGACCTGTCTTCGATGACCGTCGGGATCCTGGGCATGGCCTTCAAGGGCGGCTCGGACGACATCAGGTCCAGCCTGTCGTACAAGCTCAAGCGGATCCTGGAGTTCAAGGCCGGCGCGGTCCTGTGCACCGACCCCTACGTCACCGTCGATCCCAACCTGGTCTCGCTCGATGATGTGCTCACCCGGGCGGACCTGCTCGTGGTGGGGGCGCCGCACCCGGAGTACCGGGGGCTGGCGACGGACAAGCCGGCCGCCGATATCTGGGACGTGCTCGGAAACGGCGTCCGGGTATGACCGAACGTCCCCGCGTGTCGGTCGTCGTGCCGGCGTACAACGAGGGCGATCAGGTGATCAGCGTACTGGACCGGCTCTTCGAGTCGGTGCGGCTGCCTTCTGAGGTGCTGGTCGTGGTCGACTCGCCCGACGACACCACCGTTCCCGTGACCGAGGAGTACGCGCAGAAGGAACCCCGGCTGAAATGCCTGGTCAACACGTACGGCCGCGGCCCGGCCAACGCGATCAGGTTCGGTATCGACGCGGCGACCGCCCCGGTGGTCGTGGTGACCATGGCGGACGGATGCGACGACGCCAGGCAGATCGACGAGCTCGTACGCCTGGTGGAGCGCGGTGTGGCCGTGGCCGCCGCGTCCCGTTACATGCCCGGCGGCCAGCAGGTCGGCGGCCCGGTCATCAAGGGCACCATGTCCCGGCTGGCCGGCCGGTCACTGCGCATGCTGGCCCACGTCGGCACCAGGGACGCGACGAACTCGTTCAAGGCGTACTCGACGGACTTCGTCCGGGAAGTGGGCATCGACTCCCGCGACGGGTTCGAGATCGGCATCGAGCTGACCGCCAAGGCCAAGCGACTGCGCCGGCCGGTGGCGGAGATCCCGACGATATGGCTGGACCGGCAGGCGGGGGTCTCGAATTTCAAGGTCGCCAGATGGGTACCCAGCTATGCCCGTTGGTATCGTTTCGCGTTCGGGCCGCGCCTTACCGCTGAGCAGGTCCGCCAGCGCGGGTCGGACGACAAAGGTCGTCAACTCCAGCAGCAGAAACGGCAGGAGAGTTAATGGAGCAGGTGCTGGTCAGCGGGTCCGCGGGCTTCATCGGCGGGTACGTCGTAGAGGAACTGCTGAAGCGCGGCTACGCGGTCGTAGGCCTGGATAACTTTTCCAAGTACGGGAGAGTCAGGAAGTCATACGACGATCATCCGCAGTACCGGCTCGTCGAGGGCGACGCCAGGGACGTCGCGCTGATGACCGAACTGATGGCCGGTTGCGATCACTTCATCGCGGGCGCGGCCATGATCGGCGGCATTTCCTATTTCCACACCTACGCCTATGACCTGCTCGCCACCAACGAGCGCATCATCGCGGCGTCCTGCGACGCGGCGATCGCCGCGCGCCGGGACGGCCGGCTGCGCAAGGTCACCTACCTGTCCTCGTCGATGGTCTTCGAGAGCGCCGACGAGTGGCCCTCCTACGAGGGGCAGCAGCGCCAGATACCGCCGCCGCTGTCGTCCTACGGTTTCCAGAAGCTGGCCGTGGAGTACTTCGCCCGGGCCGCCTGGGACCAATACCAGCTGCCTTACACGCTGGTGCGGCCGTTCAACTGCGTGGGCATCGGCGAGAGCCGGGCCCTGGGCGACCAGGAGATCCTGTCCGGGAACGTCCAGCTGGCGATGAGCCACGTGGTGCCCGACCTGGTGCAGAAGGTCCTCAAGGGCCAGGACCCGCTGCACATCCTCGGCTCGGGCGAGCAGGTGCGGCACTACACCTACGGCGGTGACCTCGCCACCGGCGTGGTCAGCGCGATGGAGCACCGGGACGCCCTCAACGAGGACTTCAACCTCTCCACCGCGGAAAGCACCACCGTCCGCCAGCTGGCCGAGGTCATCTGGCGGAAGGTCAAGGGCGACGCGGTCCCGCTCCGGCTGGTGCACGACGACCCGTTCGACTACGACGTCCAGCGCCGCGTCCCGGACACGGAGAAGGCCAAGAAGATCCTCGGCTTCGAGGCGACCACCCCGCTGGACACCATGCTGGACGAGGTCATCCCGTGGATCGAGGCGGCGATCAAGGCCGGAACCATCTGACCATGGCGGCGGGCGGCCTGCGAGAACTTCAGGCCCCCGCCCTGGCCGCCCGGCCCGCCCGGGCGTCGCCGGCCACGCTCGCCTGGCGGGCGGCCCTGGTCGTGCTGGCCGTGGCGGTTCTGTTCTTCTGCTACTGGCGCCAGTCACAGACCGCGCCGCTGTCCTCTGACGGCTCGGCGAACGTGCTGCAGGCGTGGGACATGCTCCACGGGAACCCGCTGCTGCGCCAGTGGTGGGTGTCGGACGTGTCTTTCTACACCACCGAACTGCCGCAGTACATGCTGGTGGAGGTGCTGACCGGGCTGGGCCCGTGGGTGGTGCACGTGGCCGCGGCCATGACCTCCACGCTGCTGGTGCTGCTCGCCGCAGTGCTGGCCCGGGGGGCCGACCCCCCCAAACTCCCCCGCGAGGGCATGGCCAAGGGGACCGCGCGCGGCGGCGCCGGCCTCGCCCGCGCGCTGCTC
>JBAUAY010000154.1:0-5247 GCA_049676235.1 Streptosporangiaceae bacterium | reverse complement strand
CGACCTCTTCGCACATTCCCTGGGCCCCGCTGCCGACCATGGTGCCCTGGAGCAAGGTCGGCAACGGCTCGGTATTTGACCCGCAGCCCGCGCAGAGCGAATCTGCGGCCACGGTCTGGCGCAACGGAAACACCGTGAAACAGTTCTACGGGCAGTCGATCCAATACTCGCTGAAGGCCCTCACTTCATGGGTCACCGAGCTGAACGACCCGAACCTCGTGCTCATCTTTATGGGCGACCACCAGCCCCACACCGCCGTCTCCGGCTACGGGGCCACTCACGAGGTGCCGGTCTCGATCGTCACCCGCGCCCCTTCGGTGCTCAAGCAGATATCCTCCTGGCACTGGCAGAACGGGCTGCTGCCTAATCTCGGCGCTCCGGACGAGCCCATGGACGCCTTCCGCAATCAGTTCCTCAACACCTTCAGCACGGCCCCGGCCCAGACGGCAGCGGCCCGAACCGCAGGTCGCTAGTCAGGCCAGCGAGCCGCAGCTTGGCCAGCAGGTCGCGGACCTGCGCTCACGACGGTACAAGACGGGCCGGTGAGTCACGGAAGGTGGCTGGTGTCATTGACGCGATGGACGGCGGCAAATCCACGGCCGTGCCACTGGATCTCGTTGATGCAGGCGGAACCGAGATATAGCCGGTAGAGGGTGCTGAGCGGGACGCCGAGAGCCCGGCACAGCATGATCTTTATCGGGGTAACGTGACTGACCACCAGGACGGTCTGGCCGCCGTGATCCCGCAGCAGCCGGTCACAGGCCCGGTTCACCCGGCGTGAGGTGTCGGCGAAGCTCTCCCCGCCCGGAGGTGCCTGTTCGGGGTCGCGCCGCCAGGCTGCCGCGGCTGCGGGCCACCGCTGCTGGATTTCTTCCAGGGTGAAGCCATCCCAGTCACCGAAGTCCGTTTCACGGAGATCATCATCGGTAGCTGCGGTCAAGCCCAGTTCGCCGGCCGCAATAGCGGCGGTGGCGACAGCGCGCTGCAACGGCGAGCTGACCACGGCGTCGATCGGAGCGCCGCTGGCGATGCGGCCGGCGGCGGCCTTGGCCTGCCGGGTGCCGCTGGCGCTAAGCGGGAGGTCGCGCAGCCCGCTGAAGCGGTGTTCAGGTGATAGCTGAGTGTCGCCGTGCCGCAGCAGGACAGTGGTGGTGGGATCTGCTGTGGGGTTATCCCAGCCCAGAGTCATTACGGCTGCCCCCGCGATGGTGACGAAGTGATGTGTTCCTATGAAGTGATGTGTTCCTATGACATGACACGAAGATGCCAGCAGAACGGTTCAGCCGCCCGCCCTTAGCCGTATCACAGTACCCATGCCGTACGACCGGGCCGGTGTCAGCACCGTGCGCGGTATCCGCCAAACGCGACGGGCGTTTCCCAGACTCGCACTGCCAGTGATTCGCCGCCTGCGGCAGCTACGGCGGGCGAGAGGGTGTCATGCACCCAGCGGGCGAACACCTCGACTGTGACCGCCTCGGCCTCGGCTGGGCGTATCTCCTCCAGGTTGCGGTCTTCGACCCGGCTGGTCAGCTCGGTGAGCGCCGCTTCCAGCACATCCAGATCACAGACCATGCCCCGACCGTCGAGCTGCTCGCGGTCCACCACGATCTCAATCCGGTAGTCATGATCATGGAGTTGCCCCTCTGGCCCGGGCAGTCCCGGCATGATGTGGAAAGCGTGGACGCTTCGGCTCAGCCCGACTTCACAGGTCACCGGCAGCACTCCTGTCGTAGTTGAGAACGGCATGCATCAGCCCGGGTTTCCCCTGGTCCACGGCTCGGAACGCCTCGGCGGCGTCACCAAAGTCGAAGACGTGAGTGCACAGCTGCGCCAACGGTAGCTCGGGCAGCAGGTCAACGGTCTCCTGGCGGCGCCGAGACCGGCTCCAGGTCCCGGACAGCCGGGCCGGCACGGTGGAGACCTGCGTGCTGCGAATCGTCAGACGCCGCCGGTGGAAGGCGCCGCCGAGCGGCAGAACCACGGGTTTGGTACCGAACCACGACGCGACCAGCAGGGTCCCCTCGTGGGCCAGCATGTCCAGCGCCATCGCCGGCGCATCCGGGTTACCGCTGGCGTCAATGACCAGCGGAACCTCCTCGTTCACCAGTTCCGCCGGTGCTGCGGTGGTGACGCCGAGGCTGCTGGCGACGGCGCGGCGCCACTCCTGCGGCTCGGCAATCAGCGGCCGCCACCCGGAGCGCTGCAACAGCAGGCCGGTCAGCAGCCCGAGCACGCCGGCCCCGAGCACGATGACCCGGTCTCGATATCCGGTCCCCGCATCGAGCGTCACCTGCAGCGCCGTCTCGACCAGCGGGAACAAGGTTGCGGACGCGGGATCGATGCCAGGCAGCGGAATCAGTTCACTAGCCCGCGCCGCAAATATGTCCTGGTGCGGATGGAACGCGAAAACCGTCTGGCCGGACTCCGCTACTTCGCCGACACACGCATACCCATAGGCGAAGGGATAGGAGTAGGTACCGCCAAGCGCGTCGATCGTGTCGTCCAGCGCCAACTCGGCAGGGACCTCGCCGCGGTACACCAGCCGTTCGGTGCCACTGCTGATGCCAGAGCACGCGGTGCGGACAAGGACCTCACCGGCCGCAGGCCGCGGTGCGGGCAGTTCCCTGATCTCCACACAGCGCGGCGCGGTATGAAATAGCGCGCGGGCAGGCACGCAGCTCATTTACCCGTCATTTATCTGTAAAAAACGGGCGGTGGTGACAGCCGTCATCACGCTCTTCGTTATCGTGGCTTGATCAAGCCACACGTTGGTGCAGTCGCTGGCCAGCTACGCCCGGGTCCCCACCGAAGCGACGTGCAGCTGCGCGACCGGTCGGCCGGGTCTCGTGCTCCAACGACTTGTACGTCCCGGCGTGGAAGATCAATGGCTCCAGCTGGGGACGGTGTACCAGCGCGACGACCTCACCCAGCACGATTACGTGATCGCCGGCGTGGTGCGATTCCCTCAGTCGGCAGTCGAAAGCTGCCGTCGCGTCGGCCAGGATCGGGCAGCCGGTTACGCCTGGTTCGAAGGGCGCGCCGTCGAACATCACCGATCCGGCCGGGCGGTGCCGGTCAGCGAACCAGCGAGAGATGTCCTGCTGTCCTGCGGAGAGCACGTTTACGGCGAACGCCCCGGCGCACTCGATCAGGCCAACGCCGTGGCTGGTCTCGTTGAGGCAGACCAGCACCAGCATCGGGTCGAGCGACACCGACGAGAAGGAGTTGACCGTCATGCCATGCATGGTGCCGTCGTCGGACGCCACCGTGACGACAGTAACTCCGGTCGGGAACGAGCCCATCGCCGCGCGAAAGGCGCTCACGTCGGGGGTCGGCACGGGCACGGCATGCCCAGCATCGGCAGGCCGGGTCGCGGTCACGGCGGGTCCCATCAGGCGGCCATCAGCTCGCGGCCGGCGTCGGTCCGTGCCGTGGGATCGGCGAGCGTCTCGGCGCGGGTCAATTCCGACACGAGGGACCGGATCAGCCGCACGTCGCGGCAGATCGTGAGGTGGCCGCAGCCGGGGATCAGCAGGTTGGCGGCGCGATACTGCGGGTCATCGAGCCGTGCGGACACCGGGGGGACGACGCGGTCGGCGTCGGAATAGTAGGCCAGCCAGCGGACCGGGTGCGGCGCATCGGCCCCCGGCAGGACCGGGCGGGGGCCCCGATGCATGATCCGTGCACACCGCCCCGGGGCGATCCGGGCCAGGAAGGCGCCGTGATGCGGGCTCGCGATCGTCACCGCGCTAGCGGTCTGCGCGCTGAGCGCAGCGCTCGCCGCAAGCGCATCACGGACGACGAGCCCGCCGAGGCTATGGCCGACCAGGTGAACGCGCGAGGCATCAGCGGCCGCCAGCGCCCGCAGCGCCTGATGCGTCAGCTCGGCGGACACGGCCACCGGATCGGTCGCGAAGGAGTTGTAGTTCAGGCTGACGATGTGCCCGAAGCCGGCCTCGGCGAGCGCGCGACGCAGCGGCGTCCACACGGACTCGGTCGCGGCGTAGCCGTGTACGAGCACCACAGGGTAGCGGGCGTTGCGCTCGGCGACGTACTGACTGGTCTCGCACCCGCGTCGCCGCAGCACATTCGGAAGCTGCAGCGCCGCCATCCCCGCAGCTCGCACTTCCCGCAGCATCTCCATGCCCCAACAAGAGGGCGCTGGAAACGGCGTGATACAGCGAATGATCCCGGTCCAGGGATCCGGCCCCCGGTACCCGCGCAGTGGGCATGGCCCGGCTGGAAGCCGACCTGCTCGAGATCCTCGCCGACGGACGGCTACTAAACGTTTCGGGTCGTCACTGAATAAGAGGTATCAGCGCGCGCCTGGTGTGCTCTGGGTCGGGTAGAGCGCGCCGCTCACGGCGAACCTCGACAATCTCGCCAGCCTGCTCAGCAGCGCGCCGCCTGAGTACCACTCACCGAATTGGGGATATCACATGCCTGTCCAGATTGCCGGGTCGCACAGCATCGGCGGGGCGCCGGGCCGCGCGCGGCGCGCCGTTTTGGTGACCGGTGCATCGGGTGTCGTCGGGCGTGCGCTGCTGCGGCGGCTGCGGGACTTCGACGTGGTGTGCCTGGTGCACCGGTCGCCGGTCTGCGGGCCGGATGTGACCGTTGTGCCGGGCGACATCACCCGGCCGATGTTCGGGCTGGCCGAGGACGCCCGCGCGGAGCTGGCCGCCAAGGTCGACGCGGTCATTCACTGTGCGGCGGTCACGGACTTCCACCGTACCGACGGCAGCCTGGAGGCGACGAACATTGCGGGCACCGGGCACGTGGCCGCGTTCGCCGCCGCGGCCGGGGCGGTGCTGTATCACGTCAGTACCGCGTTCGTGCACACCACGGCGGTCGGTGACCGGGGCCGCACCGCGGTCGGCTACGCCTCGTCGAAGGCGGCGGCCGAGCAGGTCGTGCGGTCCAGCGGCGTGCCGCACGTCATCTTCCGGCCGTCGGTCGTGATCGGCGACTCGGTCACCGGCGAGATCGCCGCGTCCCAGGGCCTGCATCAGGTCGCGGCCGGCATCTTCGCGGGCCTGGTGCCGGTGATCCCGTTCGACCCGGGCTGGCCGGTCGGCTTCGTCCCCGCCGACGTCGTCGCCGGCGCGATCACCTGCGCTGTGGAGAACCGGGTGAGTGCGGGCGTGTTCTGGCTCAGCGCCGGGGAGAAGGCGCTGCGCCTAGATGAGAGCGTCGCGGTTGCCGTCGAGCTCGCGCGCGGCCTGGGCGTGAGCATCGACATGCCGC
>JBAUAY010000153.1:0-4444 GCA_049676235.1 Streptosporangiaceae bacterium | reverse complement strand
GGGGCTCGGCGTAGGCAGCGCGGAACTCGAAGAAGTTGCCCCACTTGCGGGGATTCTTGGCGCCCGCGACCTTCCCCGTCACCGGGTCGACAACGGCGAATTTCCGGTCGCCGAGGAGGCCGTAGTTCGTGACCTCGGTAGCGTTCAATTCCTCGCCCATCATCGACTTCACCGGGTAGCGCCACAGTCCGGCAACCGAGCCGCAGCGTGCCTGCGTGGATGGTGAGGGTGATGGGTCCGTTTTCATGATGGTCCCCTTCGGTGCCGCCCCGGCGTGAGGATTCGTGCCTCGCCGAGGCAGCTTGCTCCTAGCAGCAGCGGCTGGGCATGTCGCCAGGGACCGGAGCGACACGATCAGTGGTAGTCACGCTTTGGGTCAAGCGCGGACTCGTTCTGATCGTTCCCCTGCCGACACTACGCCCGGGCTGTGATGGTGTATAGCCGCCAGCAGCACCTGGTGGGGAAGGCCGTTGATCTGGCCCGCTCGGAGGAACCCGAACCCCCAGCCTTCTGATGTAGTTACCTGTATCGCGTTCAGAGTCGTCCGGATCGGTTCGCGACCTGGCATGATTGCCAGCCGCTTGTCCGCACTCGTCCGCCTGGCGGGTAAGTCGTTCGCCCGGGTGGCTCCCACATTGGCTCCCACGGACCGCTTCCTTATCAGGAAAGATCATGCACCTCCGACCTGCGCTCGCAGGTGCGTGATCTACCCTCACCGTCCATCTACGTCCGTCATCGTCCGCAGGCGGTTGACACGGTCGTCAGTTAGTCACTCGGCCCGCGAGCCGGTCACTTGGCTATACCCATATGGTGTTCACTCTCCAGCCGCGACTACGCCGCCGAGCATAGCTTCGACCCTCCGGCCTGCCTCGATGACCCTGGACCGAGACCGGCCCGAGATCCTCCAGCCCCCCGGGCAGCCACCTGCCTGCTGCACCCAGCAGACTCTCACCGTCCCCCCGGACGTGACGGCCAAGACCGCGCAGAAGCACGACTACCCCTCCAAGGCGCACCGCCGGTCCTACGCCCGGCGCACCGGCGCCGAACGCGGCTTCGCCACCGCCAAGGACCCCGCCACCAACGACATCAGCCGCGGCTGGTGCCGCCTCATGGGACTGGCACCCCTCATGCTGGCCATCACCTGCCTGCTCACCGTCCGCAACCAGCGCATCCTGCAAGCCTGGGACGCCCGGCAGGAAGAAAACGAACGCCGCACCGCCAAAGGCCTGCCCCCGAAAACCCGGCGTCGGCGCCGCAAGACGCTCACCGCACTCATCGCCGCCACAGGACGGCCCTAGCCCAGGCCAGCAAGCCCGCACACGGGAACTGACCACCACCCCTGACAGCCCCAACACCCACGCCAGACAGCGGCAGCACGCCTGGAAACTGCCCCCGGACACGCAGAAAGCCACCAAGCGAACACCAACCGCACCAACCGCAGCCACACCAAGGTGCGCGCCAGAATGTCAGATCAAAACGTGAAAATGGTCCCCACTGAAACGTGAAGACCTCACCCGGCGGGCCTATCGGAATCGAACCGATGACCTACGCATTACGAGAAGGATTAGAGCCGTCCACGGCTGTCCAGACAGCCACATCCTCCCTGCTCGACTGGCTGCTCATTCCACCTGTGTCCGGGATGGTCCAGGGTCGTTGTTAGCAAATCCGTTAGCACGGTCGGTCTCCCAGGCGCCGCTCCGATGGCTCTCCAACCTGGCTGCGCCGCGCCGGGTCGGCCCTGCCGGGGCCGCGCGCCCGCCGCGTGCGTAGCCAATGACGGTTGGCACATGGATCCGGACCAGGGACTTACGAACACAGACATGCTCCGCGACAAGACGAAGGTGGTTCCGTCCGACCGCCGACCTTCCGCTCAGGTGTAACGGATGCCCAGCTCAGGCAGAACGTGCGAGAGTAACTGGCTGTGCACAGTTGCCCTTGGTGGTCGGTGGGAGCCGTCGTTGCCGTCACGGTTGCCGTCAGCAATACCCAGCGGACCTTCCGCTTCGTCCACTTTCGTGGACGTGAACGAGCGCGCTGGACACAGTGCTCAGAGCCAGCATGAGGGCACGCTCCTATCACGCTAGTCCCACGCCTGCCAAAGGGTAGCGCCTGCCATTACAGCGCGGCTTGGCTTCTGCCCGGGCATTGGCATCTCACGGTCGCCGTGTAAGGGTGGTGGAGCTCGACTGCGGACGGCCCTGGAGCCGCCGGGATGGGGTGGGTTAGCTGATGCACCAGACACAGTTGCTCGTCATCGGCGCGGGGCCGTACGCACTATCGGTCGCGGCGCTGGCGCGTGAGCGTGGTATCGGCACTGTGGTGCTGGGCCGACCGATGGGCTTTTGGCGGCAGAATATGCCTGAGGGCATGTTCTTGCGGTCGGGGCCGGACTGGCACCTCGACGGGGCCGCGGTCCACACGCTGCAGGCCTATCTGGAAGAGAACGGCATCAGGCCGGGTGAGGTCGATCCCATTCCGATCGGCGTCTTCCTGGACTACGCCGACTGGTTCCGCAGGGTCAAGGGAATCGACGTCCGCGAGGAGTTCGTCGACACCTTGGCCAAGGCCGATGGCCGGTTCGAGGCAACCCTGCAAAGCGGTGAGCGCATTCGCGCGGACGTCGTGGTGGCCGCCCCGGGCATCGGCCATTACGCCAGCGTTCCCGGCTGGGCGTCGTCCCTGCCGCCGGGCCTCGCAGCTCACACCTGCGACCTGGTGCGCTTTGATGACCTGGCCGGGGCGCGGGTGCTGATCATCGGCGGGCGGCAGAGCGCCTATGAGTGGGCCGCGCTGATCCGGGAGCACGGTGCCGCGCGGATCGACATCGTGCACCGCCACGACATCCCGCAGTTTGAGCGGGTGAGCTGGAAGTTCGTCGACGCCCACGTCGAGCAGACGCTCGCCGTACCCGGATACTGGCGGCACCTTCCCAAAAGCGCGCAGGATGCGGTGGCCAGGCGGTTCTGGGAAGTGGGCAGGCTCACCCTGGAGCCATGGCTGACTCCCAGGCTGGCCTGGGACGGGATCCACCGGTGGCCCGGAACCGAGGTCGCCGAGGCTACGCCGGGCGGCGATGGTGAGCTCCGGGTGCTGCTGTCTAACGATGCCGGGCTCGCAGCCGATCGCGTGGTGTTCGCATCGGGTTACCGGGCCGACCTGGCCAGAGTCCCCTACCTCGCGGGTGTGCTCAAGGATGTCCAGGTGTCCAACGGATTCCCCGTGCTGGACGAGGCCTTCCAGACCAGCCTGGACGGCTTGTACGTCACGGGCTTCTCCGCCACACAAGACTTCGGGCCGTTCTTCGGCTTCGTCAAAGGCTCACCCGCCGCCGCCACGCTAATTGTCCGCGACCTGCTATCGCGAACGTGACACCCGATTCGTCCGGCACCGTCCGTTGCCGGTCGCAGCCTGAGCCGATGGTGGTCAGGGACAGGATCGAACTGTCGACCTTCCGCTTCAGTATTAAAGGATGACCGTCCAGGGCTGGCCATGCTGGTGTATAGACCCAGCTCAGAGCCCGGTATTAGACAGTGATGGACTCAGGTACACGTACATGAATGAGACTAGGAATGAGACTAACCGCTGGCCCGGTACTCGCGGCGAGGGCCAGCCCGAGCAACCCTGACCTTCCGCTTCCCCGGCGGGAGTCGGACCAGGCCTTCCGACTCTGCCCGCAGATGAAGTATCCGATCGGCAGGACTCTGGCGGAGCTGGCGAGCGCAGCGGCTGCGGTCGTCACCTGGTTGGGCGTCGAGCACATCAACCGGCTGGGCGGGCAGCCCCTACGAGGCCTTGAAGACTTCATCGAGGTGCCATACCAGGAAGCCGCGGTCCGGCAGGTCGGCCGGCGTTCGGGTAGCTCGATGACTTCCCCTGCCCGGGCGTAGAACTGATCGCCGTTACCGAAGTCTTCGCGCAGCCGAGGGCTGACCAGCAACCGGTGCCGGGAATCAATGGCAAGATACCCGCGATCGAACAGGGTGTGCACGTCCGACCTGGGTAGCAGCCCGTTGTCCAGACGGTGCTCACCGCCCTCGGCCACCGGCCGGATATGTGCTGCCTGCGGGAACCCGCTGGCGGCCCTGGTAGCCCGCGGAGGTCAGCTCCTGGTAGCGTTCGTCGACCGCTGCCCTGGTCAGCGTTTCCTGGTGAGCCGCCTGCGGCAGGCCAGGCTCCCTGCGCCGGCCAGCAGCGCCGCCACGCCGAACCCGAGCAGCAGGGCGTCCTGGAACCCGGCCGTGCCGCCGCCGCCGGTGACAGGGGCCGCGGAGGGAACGGGCTGGCGCTGGGGGTCGTGCCGTAGACCCGTACCCACCGCCAGCCGTTGTTGTCTTGACAGATGATCGTTGTGCCGTCTTCCGCCACACCGGTCGCGCCATAATATGAACTTGGGCAGATCTGGCCGGGCTGGTAGCAGTTGCCGCTGCTGGCAGTGGGGTAGCAG
>JBAUAY010000152.1:0-8253 GCA_049676235.1 Streptosporangiaceae bacterium | reverse complement strand
GCCCGGACGTGGCGCCGATGGCCAGCGTCCCGCGCAACGCGGCCCGGCGCCCGGCACCGCCGCCCGCCACGGCGAACGCGGCCGCTATCGCGAACCAGAGGCCGGAGTTATTGGCGGCGTTGGAGAGCCGGCGTAGCGGCTCGTCGAGGGACGGGGTGGGCGTGTCGGCGACCGCGGAGTAGACCGCCAGGTCCACGGCGCCCAGATCGCGCAGCCCCTCGGCGACATGCCGGCGGAATGGCCCGCCTGTGCTCGCGAGCCCTTCAGCCAGCTGCTCCGCCACCGTACCCGCGGCGCCAGCTGGCCGGGGGTCGCGCGCGCGTCTTGACATCGGCGCATGGTAACACTGCGCCGGACGATCTACCAGAGGTGTCGCGCGGGCGCGGGGTCAGCTGGCCAGGACGTCGGCGTAGATGGCGTCGATGGCGGCGGGGTCCTGATGACCGGCTCCCGGACGCGCGCTGCCTCAGCCGCTGACGGCGGCGGCGAGGACGCGGCGGAACTCGACCGATATCCGGTCGGCCCGGGTGTGCAGTTCGGCGGCGACGTCGAGCGGGAACTCCAGGCCGGATAGCGCCCGCCGCTGCAGGTCCAGATCCTCATCGAAGATCGACATCTCGTACTTCGCGGTGCTTTCGGCCTGTTCCGGGTCGGTCAGGCCGGGGCCGGTCACCGTCTGGTACACCCGGCACGCGCGTTCGTCTTCGGGCGCCACGGTGAAGGTGAGAAACTGCCAGCCTTCCGCGTCGAGGTACTCCAGCAGCAGGGTCGCGGTCAGCGGAGCCTGGTACCGGTAGGTCATCCGGCGGCGCTGCACCGCCGGCCGGGCCCCGTCACGCACCGCGGGGTCGGTGAGGTTGGTGAACGTGTGCTCGCGGACCGCCGTGAACGACAGGCCGCGGCGGTCGACGTCAGCCCGCGGGATGGGTTCGGGCCCCGCGCCGCCGATCGTGGCCGCGTGGACGAACGGCAGGTGCGCCTCGTCGAGGAAGTTGTCGATGAGGATCGCCGCGTTCGCCTCCACCCGGAGGACCGGGAGGATCACCGTCGCGATGCCGCCGCCGGCGAGCGGCACACCCGGATGCAGTTCCGGGATGGGAGCGCGCGGGGGTTCCGGGGCGAGCCACACCACGCCGTCCTGCTCGGCGACCTTGGCCGGGCGGCGCAGCGTGGCCCGCTCCGGGATCAACGCGGTGTCCTCCAGCGCCGGGATGTCCACGCACCTGCCGTCGGGGGTGAATCGCCAGCCGTGGTACGGGCACTGCAGTGTGCCGTCGGTCACCTGCCCGGCGGACAGCCGGGCCCTGCGGTGCGGGCATGCGTCCGCGAACGCCGCGATGCCGCCGCCGAAGCGGGCCAGCGCCCAGCCCTGTCCGCCGAGGCGGCAGGCGACGGGCTCCCGGCCGACCTCGGCGGACAGCGCCACCGGATGCCAGAACTGCGCGAGCGCCGGATGCGCGTTGGTGAACTCCTCAGACGTCATGTCCCTATCGTCGCACTCGCCTGGCCGCCGGCCGGGCGGTAATCCCTAGCTGGCCAGGACGTCGGCGTAGATGGCGTCGATGGCGGCGGTGTCCTGCTCGCGCAGGTTGAACATGGTGAAGTGGCCCCAGACGGTGCCGGTTTCGCGGAACTTCGCGCCGGGGATGCGGTCGGCGTCGGCCTTGATGTCCTCCGGGGGGAAGAACAGGTCGCCGGTGAAGGCGACCAGGGTGGTGGCCGCGGTGATGCGGGCCAGCGCGGCGTCCATGTCGCCGCCGGTGCTGGCCGAGACGTCGCTGGAGCGCCATTTGGCGGCCTGGCAGAGCAGGTTGTTTGGGTCCATGGGCAGGAAATAGGCCTGCAGGAAGCCCTGGACGAAGCCGTCGCGGCTGGGGAAGCCGAGCTCGCGCCATACCTCGTCGCGGTACATCGCGGAGGTGGGGCCCATCAGCGCGAAGGCCTGCGCGTGCCGGCGCAGGCCGAGCTGGACATCGGCGGATCGCTCGTAGAAACCGCCGCGGAACGCCGGGTCGCTGCGCAGCGCTTCGGTGTGCAGGTCACAGAACACCGTGCAGTGGTCGGGGTTGCGGGAGGTGGCCGCGAACGGGACCGCGCGAGCGACGGCGTCGGGGTAGCGGACGGCCCACTCCAGGGTCTGCTGGCCGCCCATGGACCAGCCGCTGACCAGGGCGAGCTGGCTGATGCCGAAGTGCTCGGTGACCAGGCGGTGCTGGGCGCGCACGTCATCGGAGATGGCCACCGGCGGGAACGCGCCGCGGTCGAACGGCGGCGGCGTGTTGCTGGGCGAGGAGGAGAAGCCGTCGCCGAGCTGGTCCGGCAGGATGAAGAAGTACCTCTCCGGGTCCAGCGGGCGGCCGGGGCCGATGTAGGCCGTCATGAACGCGGAGGTCCCGGTGTACATGTGCGGCAGCAGGATCGCGTTGTCCTTCGACTCGTTCAACGTGCCCATGGTCTTGTAGGCCAGCCGGGTCTCCGGCAGCACGAAGCCGCTGGCCAGCTCGAAGTTGCCCAGGTCCAGGTACTCAACCGGGCCGTGCACCTGTTCGGTGTAGTAGCCGTCCGATGACATCTGCGGCTCCCTTCGCTGGCCGGCGCGAACAGCCGAGATGTATCACGCGTTCGTTACCTGCGTCCACGCCTGGCGCGGCGTCTGAAGACCGCTATTTGGCGGTCGCGTCGCGGACGGCTGGGACAATCTCGGTGGCCCAGCGGCCAGCGCCTCGGCTCTCAGGCTTCGTGACTCGCCTGACCTTCCAGGAACGCCCCGGCATGGTCGGCGACCCACTGGCGAAACGATCGCGCCGATCCGAGGAGGTCGATGACTGCGGAGGTGATGAACGCCGGCCTTCCCATCGTTACGCCCCACGCGTCGAGCAGCATGTCCACGACTGGGCGCGGCCAGCTTCCCTCAGTCTCGCGGCGGAACTCGTCCGGCGACAGCTCCTCAAACGTGATCCGGCGCCCTATGACGTCACCGATGATGCTCACCTGCTCTGCCTGACTCAGGGACTCGGGGCCAGTGAGGACGTAGTCGCCTCCAGCATGTCCGTCCTGATATAGCGTCCGCGCCGCGACGGCTGCCACGTCGCGGTCATCCACGGGTGCTGTCTCGGCAGCGCCGTAGGGCCACCTGACGACGCCGTCGGCGCGAATCGCGGTCGCCCACCAGAACAACACGTTCGACGCGAACATCCCCGGCCGGATGATCGTCGATTCGAGCCCGGCGGCCGCGATGAGCCGCTCAATATCCGCGTGGAGCACCGCCATCGGATTTGGCTGCTGGAAGAAAGGGTGCGGGGTTTGGTGCGGTGATGAGAGAAACACGACCCGCCGTGCGTAGGTAGCGAGGCGCTCGACAACCGCCGGAGCAGTCGTAGGCGGGGCGGTCCAGACGAGGAAGACGGCACCGACCCCGCGCAATGCCGTATCGAGCGATTCGGGCACGGTGAGGTCGCCGGTAATGACCTCGACGTTCGCCGGCAGCATCGCCGCCGCCTCGGAGCGACGCGTAAGGACACGGACCGGCACGCCCGCGTCGACGAGGAGGTCGACGACGGCGCTCCCGACCCGGCCGGTACCTCCGGTGACGAGCACCGGAGCCACGTGCGTTCGTGTCATGAGGACCTCGACGTCGTCCGCGGCAGGCACACGGAGTGAATCCTGCCATCTTCCAGGCCCCTGCGGCGACCTCGACCGCATCCGTCGGCGGCCACGTGAATGGCCGCCACTAACCTATTCCGGCCTGAGAAATCCTGACGGCAGAGCCTGTACCGGGGACCAGCCTGTCCCCGGTACCGGCTCTCGCTCGTCTCCAGGGCAAGAACCGAGTGAAAGAGGCAGTGATGAGCCGAGTCATCGTCATCGAGTTCGTGTCCCTGGACGGGGTTATGCACGATCCGGATGGGAGCGAGCGGTCCAAGCAGGGGGGATGGGCGTTCCGGTACGGCCCGGAGGCGGTCGCGGGCGACAAGTTCAACCTGGGCGAGGTGCTCGACACCGGCACGCTGCTGTTCGGCCGCCGTACCTGGCAGCTGTTCAGCAAGATCTGGCCAGACCGGGACGACGAGTTCTCGACCAAGATGAACGCCATACCCAAGATCGTGGCGTCGCGTTCACTACGGCAGGCCACCGAATGGCACAACTCCGTCGTGCTCCAGGGCGACCTGATGGCCGAGGTGCGGGAGCGCAAGCGGGCCCGCGACATCGTAGTCATAGGCAGCGCCAGCATAGTCCGCACGCTGATGGCCCACGATCTGGTCGATGAGTACCGGCTCCTGGTCTTCCCGCTGGTGCTCGGCACGGGTGAGCACCTGTTCCCCGACGGCACCCCGCCGATAGACCTGACCTTGCTGTCGGCCCAGACTGTAGGCTCGGCCGTCCGCCTCATCTACACCCGGCCGGGCAACCGCTAACGGCCGACTACGCGCGCGGGTCGAGGTGGCCGGGCTGGCGGGGCGACTTCGGCCGCTTCGACTCCGCGATAGCTAGGCGTCTCGGACGACCTCGTAGGTGAGGTAGACGAGGCTGTCACCGACGGTCCGGGCGTGGAGGGGACGAATGGACTTCTTGTCGCTGGTCTCGCCGAAGAGGCGCTCGCCAGCCCCGAGCACGAACGGGTAGACCATCAGTCGCAGCTCGTCGACCAGGTCGTGCTCCATCAATGTGTGCACGAGCTGACGGCTGGCGTAGACGACGATTTCCCCGTCTAGCTCCTGCTTCAGCTTCGAGACCTCGTTCACCACGTCGCCCGTCAGGACCGTCGAGTTGCTCCACTCGGGATTTACGAGGGTCGAGGACACGACGTACTTGGGCAGAGCGTTCAGCCGGTCCGCCCACTCGCCACTGCGTCCTGTCCACCGCGTTCCGAAGTACTCGTCGCTCCGCCGGCCCAACAGCAGGGCCTCGGCGCCCAGCGCCTCCTCGAACTCGACCTTGGCCCACTCTTCGCGGTCCTTGTCTCCAACCTGGCCGAACCAGCCGCCGTGCCTGAAGCCCTGCTCACCGGTCGGGTCCTGGACGACCCCGTCGAGCGTGACGTTCTCGCTGATCACGATCTTTCCCATGATCGGGTTCTCCTTCGTTGGCGTTGTCAGGTATCACTGGTCTAGGCGCCGCGGCACCGGGAAACTGGGCGCCCGCCAACCGCCCAGTTCGCCCCCAGGCCGGCGTCCATATCAGGATGGAAGTGCCACAAGGCGCGGGAAGAAGGCGACGTGAGGGTGGAGCTGGTGACAGCCGACCTGATCGCACGGGCGCGGGCCGGGGACGGCGACGCATTCCGGGAGCTGACCGAGCCGCACCGCCGGGAGCTGCAGGTGCACTGCTACCGGATGCTCGGATCCTTCCAGGACGCCGAGGACGCCCTGCAGGGCGGAGCATGACGATGGGGGTGACCGGGGCGGACAGCCGGTTCGTTCGGCAGTAAGGAACGTCAGATTATCCCGGGGGAGATCACCTGTATCTCCGTTCTGGACTCCGTATGCGATTCTTGCGTCAGGGCGTCGAAGACGGCCAGGCCGTGAAGGGCGCTCAGGTGAACAGGAGGGCGGATGGCCCGGGGACGTGCGAGGAAAGCCAGGGGCCGCTCGGTGCTGGCGAAGTTCAGTGTTCCGCTGACCTGGCGATACGGCCGTGACCTGACCGATGCCGCCAGGCGCGGGCAGCTCGACCCGGTGATCGGCCGGGATGAGGAGCTGACGAGGCTGATCCAGATCTTGGGCCGGAAGACGAAGAACAACCCGGTGCTGATCGGCAAGTCGGGGGTCGGGAAGACAGCGATCGTTGAAGGGCTGGCGCTGCGGATCGCCGAAGGCATGGTCCCTCCGGTCCTGCAGGGCAAGCGGCTGGTTTCGCTGGATCTTGCCACCATGCTGGCGGGGGCGAGGATCCGGGGGGAGTTCGAGGAGCGGCTGAAATCCGCGCTTACCCTGCTTTCGGCGTCGAAAGGCGAGTTCGTGCTGCTGATCGACGGGCTGCACATGATCGTGGGCACTGGCGGCGGTGACGGCGGCATGGATGTCAGCCACATGCTCAAGCCCATGCTGGCGCGCGGGGAGCTGAGGCTGATCGGCGCGAGCGCTCCTGACGAGTACCGCCAGTACGTCGAGAAAGACGCCGCTCTGGAGCGGCAGTTCCAGCCGGTCTACGTCGAGCCGCCGTCGGCGCAGGCTACCGTGGACATCCTCCGCGGCCTGCGGGAGCGGCACGAGGTCTACCACGGGGTGCGAATCTGCGACTCCGCGATCGAGGCCGCGGTCGCCCTGTCGGACCGCTACGTTTCCGGGCGGTGCCTGCCGGACAAGGCGGTAGATCTGATCGATGAGGCCGCCAGCCGCCTGCGGATCGGTATCGAGTCGGCGCCCGACCACCTTGACCAGATCACTCACGCAGCTCGGCGGGTGGAGATACAGCTGATTGCCCTGGACAGGAGCGGCAGCGGGCCGGCGTCTCAGCGGAGCCAGCTAGAACAGGACCTGGCCGCGCTGCAAGCGCAGGCGGAGGAGATGACCGCTCGGTGGCGCGCCGAGCAAGAGGCCGTCTCCTCGATCCGGCGGATCAAGGAGGAACTGGCGCGGAAGAGGGCCGAGGCCGCCCAGTATGAGCGGGCGGGCGATCTTACGCGGGCCGCCGACATCGAGTACGGGCAGATCGGCGAGCTTGATCGCCGCCTAGAGGCCGCTACCAAGGCGCTCGCCGACCTCCAGGCGGACGGCGGGATGATCAAGTCGGAGGTGGACACGCAGGAGGTCGCCGCGGTCGTCAGCGCATGGACCGGGGTCCCTGTGGCCCGGCTGATGGAGGGCGAGGCGGCCAAGCTAATCCAGATGGAGGACGTGATACGCCACCGCGTGGTCGGCCAGGACGAAGCGGTCCGCGCGGTATCCGGGCCGATCAGGCGCAGCCGGGCCGGTCTGTCGGACGAAAACCGGCCGATCGGGACGTTCCTGTTTCTCGGCCCGACCGGTGTCGGCAAGACCGAGCTGGCTCGCGCGCTGGCGGAGTTCCTGTTCGACAACGACCACGCCATGGTCCGCATCGACATGGGCGAGTACCAGGAACGACACACCGTGGCCCGGCTGATCGGCGCGCCGCCTGGCTACATCGGCTTCCATGAGGGCGGGCAGCTCACCGAGGCCGTCCACCGGCGGCCCTACGCGGTCGTCCTGCTCGACGAGATTGAGAAGGCCCACCCCGACGTCTTCAACACGCTCCTCCAGCTGCTGGACGACGGTCGCCTCACCGACGGGCACGGCCGGACCGTCGACTTCACCAACACCGTGCTCATCATGACCTCCAACCTGCGTGAGGACCCCAAGGACTTCTTCAAGCCCGAGTTCATCAACCGGATCGACGAAATAGTTCGGTTCCGGTCGCTGACTCCGGACAACCTCTCCGAGATCGTACGGATCCAGCTCCGCCAGCTAGCCGGGCGCGCGGAAGGCGTCGGCATCAAGCTTGAGGTTGACCAGGCGGCCGAAGCATGGCTCGCCGCCCGCGGCTACGACCCTGAGTACGGCGCGCGGCCGCTAAGGAGAGTCCTGCAACGAGAGCTGAGCGACCGGCTGGCGGTCTTGCTGCTCGACGGCACCTTCCACGCTGGGGATACCGTCCTGACCGGCGTGGCGAATGACCAACTCAGCTTTCATTGACCGGTTCCGGTCTCCGTCATCGGTGAAAGGGAGAAGTGATGTCCGCCCAGTACGAGGAACCAGCCAAGTCCGCCCACGGCGCTAATCAATCCAGCACATTTCGGAAACGTTTCATGGGGCGATGGCTGCTGGGGAAGCAGCTCACTGAACTCGACAACTGGGAGCTCAGCGAATATAGAGATCAGCCAACTCCGACTCTTTATCGGCTGAACTGGTCCATCAACTGGCATACGAAATCCAGCCTTCAAGCGCAGCGCTGGTACACAGTGATAAAGGTTGTTGAAATCTCGGCTGCCGCCTCAATCCCCGTGCTGGCCGCGACTGGCGGCGATTCCTTCGCGACCAGGGGATGGATAGCTGGGCTTGGCGCGCTCGTTGTCGTACTAGAGGGTATCCAGCAGCTGAAGAAGTATGCCCAGAACGCCCTATTGTGGGGTCAGGGGAAAGAAGCGCTGAAGCGTGAATATTATCTATTCAAAGCTCAGGTTGCCCCTTACGATTCTTACGATGATCGTATGAACGAGAAAATTCTGGGTAATCGGGTCGAGCAGATAATTGGGCAGGAAGTGGCGAGGTGGGCGGCACGACCTGACGGAAAAGA
>JBAUAY010000151.1:0-4465 GCA_049676235.1 Streptosporangiaceae bacterium | reverse complement strand
GCCCTCCGATGTCTGCGGGACGTCCTCTCCGTCAGCCCGCTCTTTCTTGGTCTCACGAGCAATTTCGATATTGCGTCGCGCAGCTTCTCTTTGCTTCTCTGTTGACATCACTGTCCTCCCGACTGATGTTGCGCGCGAGGCTGCCCAGGACGGAGAACCACTCGTCTGCGCCCAGCGGCACAAGCATGCCCAGCTATACCTGCAGCCAATCGTACGAACTGGGTCACGCTGCCTCACCCATATTGATCGCTCACTCACGGCCGCGTTCTTCCAGCGCGCGCAGGGCCTCGGTGAACGGCCTCTCCAGCCAGGCGAGGTGGTCAGCCTCACCGTGATGGTGCGTCGTGAGCTGGTCGGTCCTCCGGACCGCGGTGTGCCGCACGTATTCGCGGGCGCCCTCGACAAGTGTCCGGATATAGCGGATGCCTTCGGGGTCGGTCATCGTCCAGCCGCCGCCGCAGGCGACGTAGACCGGCGAGGTGTGAGCGAAAACCCGGCGACCCCACTCATCGAGGTGGTAGTCAGCGCCGAACGCTCTGCAGGCTATCCACGAGTTCCGGTCGATCCGTAGTTCCTCGCTGATTTCGGCCTGCCGTCTGCCGTTGGCTTCTGCCCTTGCCACGACCTCGCCGTTACGCACGACTTCAAGTGAACGGAGCGGGAAAATGCTGCGCACCTCGGCACGGACGGTGACCGTTCCCGGCCCGGATAGCTCGACGGTACCGCCCGGCTCGCGCCCGTCGGCCGAGAGCGTCAGCAGCGGCCCGCCGGATAGGAACGTCCGGCCCGATCGCACCGCCCGGCACCAGGCCTCGCAACTGAACTCCTCGTCCAGCCGCGCGTACGTCCGGTAGAGACCAACCGGCACGGCGCTCGACATCTTGTCCGTGCCACCGACGAGCGGCAGCCGGTAGCCGCTGTTCAGGTACCGGTAATACTCGAGTATCGCGTCATCGGATTGGGCCAGCATCTCGACGGCGTCGGCTCGGCCGGTCGCGACGAGAACGGCCGGCTCGCCGTTCGGATTCGGGAAATGCGCGGCGACAACGGTGCCGCCCTGGGCGTGCGTCCGGTCGGCCCAGTCGCTCAACGTCGCGTCCAGCGCGCCGCCGAGCTCGGCCTCGTCGGGACCGTCGCTGCACCAGGGCATGACCGGTTCTTTCAGGCCCCACAGGACCGTGTGCCCAAGTATGTGCTGCCGGTTTTCCTGGCCGACATACGTTATGTAGGCGCCGCCATCGACGACGCTGGGCTGCCCGGAAAAATCCTCGGTGTTGGTGAACAGCGCGCCCCACTGCGTCTGCAGCAAATTGACGACACGCAGGTCCTCGCCCCGTTGCTCGAGCTGAGCGCCCGGGGTCGAGAGGAAGTGCACGTGCGAGTCGCCCGACCACCATCCTTCCGAGGCCATGTCAGCGACGCGCCTGATCCGCAGCGTCAGGTCTCGCTGACCCGGCTCGATCCGCACGGCCTGCCGGAGCGGTTCGTATTCGAACCCGCGCGCGACGTCCACGACGACATCGCCTCGTGGCAGCCATCCCTGGCAGGTGCCGTCGATATATGCGTAGCTGCGCTGGCCAAGGCGGATGTCACCGCCAACGTCGTAATGCCAGCTGCCGAGATTCTGCGTGACGTGATTGTGGTGGCCGTGCGGCTGGTAGGGAATCCCCGCAGCCGAGCGGAAATGGACCCGGCACGGCACCGGCCGCCCGGTCGCGTCGTCGACCACGCTGACATGCACCCAGTTGCGGCCACTTTCGACCAGCTCGAGCGAGACCTGGCCGGCATCAGCCCGCCCTTCGCGTTCCATGTCGCCCCAGCGCACCCGGCCGAGCTCGTCCTCGCCGCGCCGGACCGCGACGGTGGCCGACGGCAGCGCGGCGACCGACGTATACGCGGACGTTCCTTCGGTCGCTCCCCAGCCGACCCGGTCGTCCTCGCCAGGCAGCGGCTGCGGATACGTCGCGACACCCCGGTCCACATCGATATCGAGGACGCCGTTGCGCCCGTCCTTCGTCACCAGGCGCACTGGACGCGCCGGCCCACGGACGAACGGGTGCTCATCAACGTCGCTGGTCGTGACGCCGGCGACGATGAACCGGGCGCCGCGCGGGATGAACTCGATCCGTTCGACCGCTCGTTCCGGATGAGGATTGTCCCAGCACCACAGGTAATATCCGGCCGGTCCACCTTTGGCGTGCTCCACCAGGCGAGCCCCGGCCTCGCCCCAGCTGCCCTCGAAACGCGCCAGGTTGCGGTCGCTGGTGTCGGTGACGGCGAGGAACGGTTCACGGCCCCACACCGGCGGCACCACCTGGATTTCGAACCGCTCCCGGATGGGCGCGCTGACGACTTCGCCGCCGGCCAGGTGAAACACATACTCCGCGACGGTCTGCCCGACAGCGTGACCAGCTGGCGCGCCCGGCTCGAGCAGCCGGTGCGCGACGATCACCCGCCGCGCCACCCGGCCGATCCCGACCGGCACCGGGACGCCGGGCAGCAGGAAGCACCGCTCCGCAGACGGCGGCTCCGACCCGATCAGGAACGGCAGGCCGCGCAGGTCCACCCTCCCGAGCGGAACATCGCCCGGCTCATCGCCGAGAACGCTCACACCCGCGTTGCAGGCAGCGGACAGTTCTACTGGCTCATAGCTCGGCACGCGCCCGATCGTAGGACCCGCACCCTGTCTGACCCCAGTCAATTTCGGCCCGACCCGTAGGCGACCTACCATGCACTCCGCTCAGGCACCACCGTCGGCGCGGGCCGCCCGCCGGAAAACGCGGGGCCTCTCCGGCAGATCCTGAAGAGAATCAGCATGTCAGCCGGCGGCTGACGCCGAGTGTCGAGTGCCTCGGACACGGATTCCGGGGCGCGGCGTATGCAGCGGCGCAGTTACCTGATGTGACCCGGCCGGATCTCGGCGACCAGGTTATTCCTGGCGGTCCAGCCTTCGCGTTGGTCTGCGGTGACTAGCCCGGTCTCGTAGGCCAGGACGACAGCCTGGACCCGATCGCGCAGGGCAAGCTTGGTCAGCACCCGGCCGACATGAGTCTTGACGGTGCTCTCCTCGATCACCAGCTCGGCGGCGATCTCGGTATTGGATAGGCCCCGTGCGATGAGCCGGAGCACATCCATTTCCCTAGCGGTCAGTTTCGCGGCGATCTCAGGCGTCGGCGCAGCGGGGCGGACCGACCGGGTGAAGCGGGCGATCAGCCGCCGGGTGACGCTCGGGTCGATCAGGGCGTCGCCGGCGGCCACGCACCTGACGGCGGTGATGAGCTGATCGGCGGGCGCGTCCTTGAGCAGGAAGCCGCTGGCTCCGGCGCGGAGTGCCTCGTAGACGTACTCGTCCGAGTCGAAGGTGGTCAGGATCAGCACCCGGCTGCGGGTGCCAGTAAGGACCTTGCGCGTGGCTTCGAAACCGTCCAGGTGCGGCATCCGGATGTCCATCAGGACGACGTCCGGCTGCCGGGCGCGGGTGAGTTCCACAGCCTGGATCCCGTCGGCGGCCTCCCCGACGACCTCGATACCGGGCTCGCTGGCGAGGATCACCCGGAAGCCGGTCCGGACCAGCCGCAGGTCGTCGGCGATCAGCACGGAGATCCGATCGGGTGGCGCAGGTTGCATGCGTTGAGCGTAGTACCGGGGGAGGATGCCGCCGCCGAACATGCTGCCGCGGGTTGACGCCGCCGCCCCGCCGCTTCGCCACTGTTGACCTGATTCCAGGTCGTCCCTGGTTCGAGGAGGAGAGAGAAATGACACCTATCATCGGGCTGCTCATAGCGGTCGTGGTCGGCTTCGTGGCATCCAGCCAGCGGGGGGTGCTGATCGGCGTGATCCCGCCGATGCTGGCGGTGACCGCAGCCCAATCCTGGTACCTTGGCTCCGGCCGGGGCCACAACTCGTCGGCCACCACCACGGACTCGCCAGCGTACTGGATCGTTCAGCTCGTCATACTGGCGCTTATCTGCGGAGTCGCCATGGGCATCTACGCGATCCGGGCCCGCCGGGTGGGCCGCCGCGGCGGCAGCCTGGTCCCGACACGGCGCGGGCCGGGCGGTTCGATGCTGGCTGCGGCCACGGTGGCCGGGTTCGCGGGCACGCTGGCGCTGATGTTCGCGACGGACAGGCCCAGCCACCCGGGCAGCGGCAACGGGAACCTTCCGGCTACCGGAGTCGTCGGGATCGTGGTCGCGATCCTCGCGATTGCCGTGTTCGGGGTGCTATGGATGCGGAACCGGCCGGTCCGGAGCGGCGCTGACGTGCGTGAGCTCGCGAGCTAGCACAATCGGACAGGTAAGCACAGGCGGATGAGGGCTGGGGCATGACGCTGTTCAGCGCACTGAGATGGCCGTGGTATCGCCGGGCTAGTGTCCGCTGGGCGGAGATCGCCGTGCTCGCGTTCGCCCTGGCCCTCAGCGCGTACGTGGTGGTTCTGGTGCGCGTACAAGCCGGTGGCGTGGGC
>JBAUAY010000150.1:0-6287 GCA_049676235.1 Streptosporangiaceae bacterium | reverse complement strand
TGGTCATCGTGGTGTCGGACAACGGGGCCAGCGGCGAGGGCGGCCCCGACGGGTCGGTCAACGAGATGTTGTTCGCTAACGGCATCCCCGACAGTATCCAGGCGAACCTGGCGATGATCGACGAGCTCGGCGGGACGAAGACTTACAACCATTACCCGAACGGCTGGGCGATGGCGTTCAACACCCCGTTCAAGATGTGGAAGCGGTACGAGTTCAACGGCGGCACCGCCGACCCCTGCATCATCTCCTGGCCCTCGGCCGCAGGCGCCGCAGCGGGCCAGGGTGAGCTCAGGCACCAGTACCACCACGCCATCGACATCGTGCCCACCATCTTGGAGGCTCTCGGCGTCGAGGCGCCGGAAACGATCAGGGGACACGTGCAGAGCCGCTTCGACGGTGTCAGCATGCGCTACAGCGTCGGCGACCCGTCCGCCGTGTCGGCCCGCAAGACGCAGTTCTACTCCATGCTCGGCTCGCGCGGGATCTGGCATGACGGCTGGAAGGCCGTCACCACCCATCCCACGATCAGCGGCTGGAGCAACTTCAACGACGACACCTGGGAGCTGTACCACACCGATGTCGACCGGTCCGAGGTGCACGACCTAGCCGCCGAGCACCCGGAGAAGGTGCGGGAACTGGTCAACCTGTGGTTCGCCGAGGCCGGCGAGAATGACGCCTTCCCGCTCGATGACCGGTCACCGCTCGAGATCCTTAACACGCCGCGGCCGCTGCTGGCCGCGCCGCGCGACCGGTACGTTTACTTCCCCGACGTCGCGGAGGTACCGGAGGCGCAGGCGGTGAACATCCGCAACCGCTCCTATTCGATCGGGGTGCTGGTCGACATCCCCGCTCCCGGCGCGGAGGGAGTGCTGTTCGCGCACGGGTCGCGGTTCGGCGGGCACGCCCTGTACGTGAAGGACAACCGGCTACACTACGTCAACAACTTCGTCGGCATGATGGAGCAGAAGATCGACAGCACCCAGGACGTGCCCACCGGGCAGAACCTGATCCTGTCGGCCTCGTTCGAGAAGGACGGCGAGGACCCGCCGTACGTGTCCACCGGGATCCTGACCCTGTACCACGGGGACAAGAAGGTGGGCGAGGGCCGGATCAAGACCCAGCCGGGAACGTTCATGCTCGCCGGCGAGGGCCTGTGCGTAGGCCGCGACAGCGGGGAGGCCGTCACCAGCGACTACCCGGGCGGATCGCCGCACACCTTCACCGGCGGCACGATCAAGCGGGTGGCTGTCGACGTCAGCGGCGATCCCTACGTCGACATGGAACGCGAGGCCGTGGCCATGCTGGCCCGCGAGTAGACGCGCGGCGCCGAATGAATCAGCCCACCGAGACCCCCGGCCCGGTCCTGACCGTGCCGGGGGCTCCGCTGGCCTTCCACGTGATGGCCAAGCCCACGGGCGCGGTCTGCAACCTGGATTGCGAATACTGCTTTTTCTTGTCCAAGGAGATGCTCTATCCGGGCAGCCGGTTCCGGATGGCCGAAGACCTGCAGGAGACGTATATCCGTCAGCTGCTCGAGGGCCACGCGCGGTCCCCGGAGGTGGTGGTCGCCTGGCAGGGCGGCGAGCCCACGATGATGGGCCTGGATTTCTTCCGGCGGTCTATCGAGCTGGAACGCGAGTACGCCGCGCCGGGCCAGCGGGTCCTCAACACCATCCAGACGAACGGCACCCTGCTCGATGACGAGTGGGGCAGGTTCCTGAAGGAGAACGATTTCCTGGTCGGGCTCTCGGTCGACGGGCCGCGGGAGATGCACGATGCCTACCGCGTGGACAAGGGCGGCAAGCCGACGTTCGACCGGGTGATGCGAGGCCTGGATGTGCTGCGGCGTCACGAGGTCGACTGGAACGTGCTGACCACCATCCACGCCGTCAACGGCGACCACGGCCGGCGGGTGTACGCGTTCTTGCGCGACGAGCTGGGCGCGAGGTTCATCCAGTTCATTCCCATCATCGAACGCGCGACCGAGCAGAGTCTGCCGATCGCCGACTCCGGCTGGGGTGGCGGGGTGAAAGGCCGTCCGCTCTACACCCAGGAGGGGAACCTGGTCACCCACCGCTCGGTCGGCCCGGTGCAATACGGGCGTTTCTTGATCGATGTGTTCGAGGATTGGGTTCGCCGCGACATCGGCGCCGTCTACGTGCAGATGTTCGACACCGCGCTCGCGAACTTCTACGGTGAGCCCGGCGGGATGTGCGTGCACGCCGAGACGTGCGGGCAGCAGCTAGCCATCGAGCACAACGGCGACCTCTACTCGTGCGACCACTATGTGGAGCCGGGCTACCTACTCGGCAACATCGGCGACAGGCACATGCTGGAGCTCGTGGCCTCCCCCCAGCAGCGCAAGTTCGGGCAGGACAAGTTCGACACGCTGACCCGGTTCTGCCTGGACTGCGATGTGCGCTTCGCCTGCAACGGAGGCTGTCCGAAGGACCGGTTCGCCGTCTCGCCTTACGGCGAGCCGGGTCAGCATTACCTGTGCCCGGGCTACAAGGCGTTCTTCCATCACGTCGAGGCGCCGATGGCCACCATGGCCGGATACCTGCGGGCGAACCGGGCGCCCGCGGAGCTCATGCGGTCGTACGCCACCCAGGACGCGCGACGTGGCCGCAACGCGCCCTGCAGCTGCGGCGGCCGCCGCAAGTGGAAACGCTGCCACGGTGCCCCGCTGGAGGGCTGAAACACAGTCATCAACCAGGGCGGCCTATGGCGACGCCGAGGCGTGGGTCGTCAAGAAGCATGGCGAATGACCCCGCCCCGGTGAGCTCAGGGCTCACCGGGCGGGGTCGACACCACCGACGCTGTTACCTGCGGCGGGATACACGCCGACTGGTGCGCCGGCCGGTGCGGCGGGCGACTCTGCGGGCTCCGAACATTTCATACCTCCGGGTATTTGTGCGGGCTGACGGTCATCAGGCGCCGGCTGCGCCGGCGGTTTCCAGGTCGTGCAGTTCCTGCGCTTCGTCAGCCGCCATCAACCCTATCTCGACCAGGTCGAGCGGGCTGATGAAGCCGTCACTGATGCGGAACCCGCCGGCCCGGACGACGGCATCCCTGAGCGGGACCGCCCAGTGGTGCTCCAGCAGGACGAGCGCGGCCGCGGAGTTATTCGGGATGTCCTCGAGCACATCCCAGCCCTCCTCCTCGGTGAACACGTGCACGCCCCCCTCGGCGGCCACCTCCTCGGCGCCCGCGACCGCGCCCGCCTCAGCCCCCTCTTCCCCCTCGATGCCCAGGCCGATCAGGGCGCCGATTTTGCTGCCGAGCTCGATCGCTTCGCTCTCGGAGAGGTTGCTGAGGTGCTCCACTTCCAGTTCCCCGTCGGCGTCCTTGTAGACGACCAGCGAGTCAATGACGCGGATTGTGTCGCTCGCGCGGAGCCGTTCGAGTTCGGCGATGATCTCGCCGTGGAAGTCTGGATTGCTGAATCCCAGGACAATGAGCTGCACTGGTCCAATCGCCATCGTTTACTCCTCTTTCATCCGGTCCGGTGTCTAACCGCAAGCATCACGGCCCCGAGGGCAGCCACGCGTCACCCGGCCAGGGTGAAACCGCACCCGTGCTCACTGGGCCAGTTCGCCTGCAGTTCGCCGCCTCCGGCGGCCTCGCCTCGGCATGGTCGAGTCGATAACGCTAGGGGTCCTGCGCCACGGAACTCTCCCTGGAACCTCGTCCGAGTGTCTCCATGGTGAACCAGGAGTGTCTCCACGGTGAACATATCGGAAGGCCGACCGCATCACCCGCCGCGGTGGAGGCCGGATATCACCCGCCAGGGGCGACCAGCCGCCCCTGACCGCGGGTTAGGAAGGCGGTTAGGGAGCCATTTCTGAGGTTACCCGCACTGCATCGGAGGACAGAAATGAGCGCCGAACGTGATCGGGTGGCAAGGTTCGGCCGGCTGGAAGACGGGCTGCGCCAGGCCGGCGAGTGGTACCGATGGGGACCCTACGTAAGCGAACGGCAGTGGGGAACGGTCCGCGAGGACTACAGTGCCGACGGCAACGCGTGGGATTACCTGCCGCACGACCACGCCCGGTCCCGGGCCTACCGGTGGGGTGAGGACGGCCTGGCCGGATTCTGCGACATCGAGCAGCGGCTGTGCCTGAGCCTGGCGCTGTGGAACGGGCGGGACCCGATCCTGAAGGAGCGCGCGTTCGGGCTGACCGGCCCGCAGGGCAACCACGGCGAGGACGTCAAGGAGTACTGGTGGTACCTGGACGCCGTCCCCAGCCACGCCTGGAACCGCTGGCGCTACCACTACCCCCAGGGCGCGTTCCCCTATCAGGACCTGATCGACACCAACGCCGCCCGGAGCCGCTACGAACCCGAGTATGAGCTGCTCGACACCGGCGCGTTCGACGACGACCGGTACTGGATCACCGAGGTGCACTACGCCAAGGCCGGCCCCGACGACCTGCTGATGGCCATCCAGGTCACCAACGCCGGGCCGGAGGCAGACACGCTGCACGTGCTGCCCACCGCGTGGTTCCGCAACACCTGGTCCTGGGATGAGGCTGAGGCCCGGCCGGCCTTGCGGGCTTCCGGCGACCGTTCGGTCATCATCGACCACCCGTTCCTGGGCTCCCTGGAGCTCCTCGCCGGGACCGCCCCCGGCGGCGCGGACCCGCAGCTGCTGTTCTGCGAGAACGAGACGAACGACGCCCGGCTTTACGGTGCCGCCCCGGTCACGCCCTACCCCAAGGACGGCATCAACGACCACGTGATCCACGGTGCGGCCACGGTCAACCCGGCCGGCACCGGGACCAAATGCGCGTTCTGGTATCAGGTCACCGTCCCGGCCGGCCAGACCGTCGAGCTCCGGGTCCGGCTGCGGCTGGCCGGCAACGGGCGTCAAGGCTCCGCGGCGGCGGATGCGCTCGGCGCCGAGTTCGACCAGGTGATGGCGGAGCGCCGCGCCGAGGCCGACGAGTTCTACGCCGAGCTCACTCCGGCCAGCGCCAGCGCGGATGAGGCGCTGGTGCTGCGGCAGGCGTCCGCGGGCATGCTGTGGAGCAAGCAGCTGTTCTACTACGACGTCGCCCGCTGGCTGGACGGGGACCCGACCCAGCCCGAGCCGCCCGAGGTGCGCAAGACCGGGCGGAACTCCAAGTGGCGCAACTTCGACGGGTTCGACATCATTTCGATGCCGGACAAGTGGGAGTACCCCTGGTTCGCCGCCTGGGACCTGGCCTTCCACACGGTCACCCTGGCCCACCTGGATCCGGCGTTCGCCAAGTACCAGCTGATCATGATCTGCCGGGAATGGTTCCAGCACCCGCAGGGGGCGCTGCCGGCGTACGAGTGGGACTTCGGCGACGTCAACCCGCCGGTGCACGCGTGGGCGGCGCTGCAGGTGTTCGCGATCGACGGCGGCCGCGACCTCGACTTCCTGTCCCGGGTCTTCGACAAGCTCCTGGTCAACTTCACCTGGTGGGTCAACCGGGAGGACGCCAACGGCAACAACGTATTCGAGGGCGGGTTCCTGGGCCTGGACAACATCGGCCCGATCGACCGCTCCCACCTGCCCGAGGGCTACACCCTGGAGCAGTCCGATGCGACCGGCTGGATGGGCTCCTACGCGCTGTCGCTGGGTGTTATCGCGGCCGTCCTGAACTGGTCCGGCAAGCGCCAGGCCCAGGACCTGGTGCTGAAGTTCATGGAGCATTTCGCGGGCATCCGCAACGCCCTGGACGAGCAGGGCCTGTGGGACGACACGGACGGGTTGTTCTACGACCGGCTGGTCACCCCGTCGGGCTACACCGTCCCGGTCAAAGTGCACTCTATGGTCGGGATCATCCCGGCGCTGGCCGCCGGGGTCATCGACGGCAACATGCTGAACAGCGCGCTGACCATGAACAAGCTCTTCACGCGTTTCCTGCAGAAAGAGGGCGTCGGGGACATGGAGAAGCTGGCCGAGAGGCCGCAGCTGCGCGGCGAGGGGGGCGGCCAGCGGCTGCTTCTCTCGGTGGCCCGGCCCGCCCAGCTGGAGCGGCTGTTCGCCAAGCTGTTCGACGAGAGCGAGTTCTTGTCCCCGCACGGGCTGCGCGCGCTGTCGGCCTACCACCGCGATCATCCCTACGAGTTCGACGCCGAGGGCTACCAGTCCTCCATCGACTATGAGCCAGCCGAGTCGACCACGTCCATGTTCGGCGGCAACTCCAACTGGCGCGGCCCGATCTGGATGCCGGTCAACTATCTCGTGGTCGAATCGCTCGAGCGGTACCACCGGTTCTACGGCGCTGACTTCGAGGTCGAGTATCCGACCGGCT
>JBAUAY010000149.1:0-3677 GCA_049676235.1 Streptosporangiaceae bacterium | reverse complement strand
GTTCATGACCACGATCGGTACCTCCCGCAGCTCGGTGGCCTACCTGGTCGAGGTGCTTGTGACCCTTGCCCGGGAGCTTGACCATCAGATTATCGACATGAGCATGACCGAGCGCGCCGCGCATGAGCGCGCGGTGCTGCGGCTGACCGCGCCGTCGGCGCCGCTGCCCGACTTCAGCGGCTTCCACCCCAGCTTCGCCGGCGGTGACGGGCTGCCCACCCCGGAAGGGGACGTGCGGCGGGCCTTCTACTTGTCCTACAACGACAGCTACTGCGAGTACCTCATGCCGGAAGAGGTGGAGCAGCGGGTGGAGAACGGCCAGCAGGTCGTATCCGCGAACTTCGTCACGCCTTATCCGCCTGGCTATCCGGTGCTGGTGCCTGGCCAGGTGTTCAGCCAGGAGATCCTGTCGTTCATGCGGAGCCTGGACACGCCCGAGGTGCACGGCTACCGGCCTGATCTCGGCTACCGCGTCTACGTGGACAAGGCCCTGGAGATCGCCGCCGCCGCCACCGCCATGGAGATCGCCGTCATGGACGAGCAACCCCCGGTGCCGCAGGCCGGGCCAGCCCGCAGCAAGAGCAAGGGAGCATCGGGCAGCAAGAGCAAGGGAGCATCGGCCAGCCAGGAACCGGCGTAGGGCTCCTCGATGGGGTGCACGGCCTCGACGAGGACGACAACCATCGGAGCCGATAACGGCGATTTCGTGCCACGCAATCGAGCGCCATATTCGTAAGGAGCAGAAATGATCAGCGGGACGACCACCTTGATCGCACACGTGGGCTATCCGACCCACTCCTTCAAGTCGCCGCTTATCTACAACCCATGGTTCGAGAAGAACGGCATCGACGCTGTCGTCGTCCCGATGGGCGTCAAGGCGGAGGAGTACCCGGAGTTCTTCAGGTACCTGTTCAAGCTGACCAACATCCGGGGTGCCCTGATCACCATGCCGCATAAGGTCACCACCACCCGGCTCGTCGATGAGGTAACACCCACCGTGCAGATCGCCGGTGCCGCCAATGCGGTGCTGCTGCGCGACGACGGGACGCTGCTCGGCGACCAGTTCGACGGGGCCGGGTTCGTCCGCGGAGTCGAACGCAAGGGCTTCCCGCTGGCCGGCAAACGAGCGCTCGTGGTCGGCAACGGCGGAGTCGGAGCGGCCATCGCCGCGTCGATCGCCGCCGCGGGCGTCGCCGCCCTCGGCCTGTTCGATCCCCACAAGGAGGCGTCCGAGGCACTCGCGGCAAGAATCGACGAGCACTACCCGGAGATCAGGATCGATACGGGCTCTAACGACCCGGAGGGCTATGACATCGTGGTCAACGCCACGCCACTTGGCATGAACGACGGCGACCCGCTGCCGATGGACGTCGACCGGATCTCACCGGATACATTCGTCGGCGAAGTCGTGATGAAACAGCAGATCACGCCGTTCCTGCAGGCCGTCAAGGACAAAGGCTGCCGGATCCAGGTCGGTACCGACATGCTCTTCGAGCAGATCCCGGCCTACCTCGAGTTCTTCGGATTCGGCACCACGACACCAGAGGAGCTGCGCGCAGTCGCGCAGCTCAAGAGCTTACCGGAGGGCAAGCCGCTGGTCGCTGAGGAGTCCCCGGCCGAGTGAGGACTCCAGCCACGATGAGCGACCAGTATGACTCTCGCCGACGAAGTTAGAGCTATCGTCCTGGCGCTGCGAGGCGCCGCTCCGCAGCGGGCCGGCATCGCGGTGCGGACCATGGCCTGCGTGGCGCTGCCGCTGGCGATTGGGGTTGCAGCCGGGCACCCGCAAGCGGGCGCGGCCGCGTCGTTCGGCGGGCTTGCGGGCCTGTATGTGCCGCAGTCCCCTTATCGTTACCGCGCGCGAGTCGTGGCCGCGGTGGGAGCGGGCTTGGCGATCGCGGTCCTGATCGGCGCGATGGCGGGGAGCTCGACCTGGGTGGCCGCAGCGGTCACCGGCCTGGCGGCCGGGATAGCCTCGTTCGTCTGTCAGGCCGCGGAACTGCCGCCGCCACGAGAACTGATGCTGATCATGGCCCTGCTCGCGGCGACCGCTGTTCCCGCCGGGCTAGCCGAAGCCGCTCAGCGCGCCGGGCTGGCCGCCGCCGGGGCCGCATTCGCGTGGCTGGTGACGATGTCTCCGGCGCTCAGCCGCAGACGGCGCCGTCTTCCTGAGCGCCGGGCCGTGGACGGCGCGCTCGCCGCGGTGGCGGCGCTCCTCGACACCGTGGGAACGGGCCAGGCACCCGCGGCCCGTCATGCGGCGGTCGAGAGCGTGCGGAGGGCACGCACGACCGTGGCCCAGGGCGACGTGCCACCCCAGAATCCGCTCGCGCGGGCAGTGATCGCGGCCGAGGCGCTGCTGGAGGCCGCCCTGCACATCGAGGTGGAGGCACCAGGGCGGCTGCGCCCGGACTGGGGTATCGCCGTCCGCGCTCTGATCCCCGCGGTGACGGGCGGTCAGATCCCGGCCACGCCGCTCTGCGGCTCCGGCACACCGCCTGCCGCGGTCCCGCTCCTGCAGGCGATCGAGGACGCACGCGCGGATCTCAGCTGCCATGAGCCCGTCCTCACCGAGAGAGCCGCCCTGGGCGGCCAGCCCGGCATAGGGCCGCAAATCGCAGCGGCCCTGCGCAGGCATTCGGTCGTCCTGCCGTCGGCCGCCCGGATCGGGATAGCGGTCGGGCTCGGGGTGGCGACCGGCCGGGCACTGGGCCTGGGACACGCCTACTGGATAGGCCTCACGGCGGCCGCGGTGCTGCAGGCCAGCAACCTAATAATCACCCGGCGGCGTGTGGTCCATCGCCTCGCCGGGACGGTCATCGGAGTGGGCCTGGCGTTCGCCGTCCTCGGCTGGCACCCGTCGATCTGGCTCGTCGTGATCGCGGTCGCAGTCTTCCAGGGTCTCGTCGAGCTGGTGATCGCCACCAACTACGGGGTGGCGGTCGCCGGTATCACCGTCCTGGCCCTGCTCCTGTTCCAGGTCGCCGCTCCGGGGAAGGAGGCGATTACGACCACCATCGGCTCCCGCCTCGCAGACACCCTGATCGGAGCAGTCCTGGCCCTGGTCCTCCGGCGGCTGCTGTGGCCGAGGGCGACGCTGCGCCGGCTGCCAAGCACGCAGGCACTGACGCTGCAGGCGACGAGCCGGGCACTCGCCGCGGCCTGGGCGCAGCGGCTGGACCCGCAGCTGCTCGCTGACCGGCGCCGGGCCCTGCAGGGGACCCTGGCCGTGCTCCGCGCCGTACACGCCGACGCGGCGGCCGACGCTGGCCTGGCGTCTCAGGGCATGGACACCGCGTGGCCGGTCTCGGCCGGAATCGAGGAGCTCGCACGTCTTGCCTTGTCGTGGCCGGCTTACCGGCCGCCGCCTGAGCCCGCGCAGGCCGCCTCCAAGGTCAGGCCCTTGATCGACTTGTCGTCGATCGCGGTGATGAGATCTCCCGCCATGACGCCTGCTTTCGCGGCAGGGCCGGTGTCGGCCAATTTGATCACCCTGAGGCCATCGGTGCCCGCGATAACGGACTCGAGACCGGTCCAACCATTGCCGTCGGCGACCGAGGTCTGCCTGTCCAGCGAACTTGCAGACCCGCCGAAAACGTAACGTCCAACGTATTCGGTGAGGGCGCCGGCATTTCGTTGCCCCGACTGCGACCGGCGCTGACGCTTCAGGCACATTC